>JAPLTR010000755.1 GCA_026398065.1 Verrucomicrobiota bacterium
GCCGAGCCCGGGGCCGAGGGCGAGCACCGTTGCACGCTCGAGGGCGCCCTCGATGTCGCGCTTTTCGACGCTCTCGAGCATCTTCTCGACGACCTCGGGCTCACGGGTGCCGTTCTCGCGGACGATGAACAGCAGGCGCTCGACCACCACGGTGATACCGATGAAGGAGAGCAGGAGAATCGGCCACATGATTTCTTTTCCGGCGTGGAAAAGGTCCATCATGGACATGTCGCTGCCGTCGTCATTTTTCAGCAGAATCGCGAGGGGGATGGCTATTAGGTTGATCATAGGAGGAAGGAAGGTTGTGGGTGGATTACTTGGCTAGGATAAGGTGGAAGGCGGTGGCCGGGTGCGTGGACGTTGGACGCGCGCGTGAGACAGTCGCTCAAAGGTTTTTCCTCTTGGCGCCGGATATGTCTCCTACGACCGCTACCAGGGCGGTCCCATTGCAGGAACCATGCCCGGACTCGCCGGAAGTTTGAAAAAAGGAGACAGGAAAATTCAGCATATCGCTGAGGTTATTTCGGGGGAAAAAAACGAGAAGAGGGCGACTAGGGGTCATCCAAACTTGGCTGTCAACCCACTTTGTCATAGGGGTGGGGAAATTAACTTTGCGGGGGGATTCAAGAAGCAAAACGAGGGTGGTTGAAAGCTAGTCACCTCTCATCACGAAGCAAACCAACCTTTCTTAGAAAAAATAAAAACTGGCTGCCCGACTAGGAGTCGAACCTAGACAAAACGAGTCAGAGTCGTTTGTGCTACCATTACACCATCGGGCAGTAAAAATTTTCACGCTGAGGGGGATCGCAGTCTGCGGGGTCGTCGCTCCGGCGGGGGAATGGAGCCGGCGATGGGATTCGAACCCGCAACCGCCTGTTTACAAAACAGGTGCTCTACCATTGAGCTACGCCGGCGGAAAGCGCTGCGCTTGAGCCAAGGTTGGAATGAGAAAAAACAAAAATCTGGTGGCTCCCCGGGGACTCGAACCCCGAACCAATTGATTAAGAGTCAACTGCTCTACCATTGAGCTAGGAAGCCGTCAGATAAGGGGCGAAAAAGCTCACGAACGCCGGGGGGATGTCAACAGCGATTTCCATTTCCCTCTGGGAATGGGGCGGCCGGTCAGCGCTTCGTGAAGCGGAGGTGCTTCACGCGGCCTGCGTTAAGCGTGAATGCGTCGACGCGCCCTTCGGCGCCTCGTTGGAAAATGAGCTCCCAGCCGGGCGCGGTGAAAACGTCGGTGCGTGCAGCGGTGAGCGGTGCGGCGGCGCGCCGGCCGCCGCGGACGGTGAGCCGTCCGTTTGCCACACCGACGTGAAAGACGCTCTGCAGTTCGGCGCTGAAGAAATCGCCCTCGTAGTCGGCGAGACTCGCCGGAGCCGGCGGGGTCGCGGCGGCGGTGGCCGGGGGATTTTTCGCGGCCGGGGCGGGCGACGGGGATTTCGCGCCGTCGCGAGGGGCGGCGAGACGCGCCTCGCGCATCGGGCCGGCGAGATAGAGGTCGGCGACCGCCCGCGCGAGCTTGCCCGGCTCCATCGAGCCGAGGTTGGCGAAGCAGGCCACGGAAAAATGCTGTTCGGGAAAGCGGAGCAGGTGCGCGCGGAACCCGCCGTACGCCCCACCGTGTTCGACGATCTTCAGTCCTTGGTAACGGGTGACCGTGAGGCCGAAGGCGTAGGTGAGGGCCGAGCCGTCGTTCAGCTTTCCCGGCGTCTGAATGAGATCGAGGAACTCGCGGCCGCCGATTTTGGCGTCGTAGAAATTTTGGTCCCACGGGAGGAAATCCCGCACGGTCATGAAAACGCCGCCGGCGCCGACGGCGTCGAAGTTTGGATTGCTCAGCCGGTAGGCGCCGGTGCGGCCGACGTAGCCCTGGGCGCGGTGTGGGACGAGGGCGGTGTGGTCGTCGCGAAACTGCGCGGTCGTCATCCCGAGCGGACCGAAGAAGTTTTCCGCGGCGAAGTCGCGCAGCGACTTCCCGGTCTTCCGCTTCACGATCACGGAGAGCAGGAAATACCCGGAGTTGGAATAGAGGTGCTGGCTGCCGGGCGCGAAATTGAGCTCCTTCTGCCGGGTGATGATACCGAGCACGTCCTCGTCGTTGAAGGGGGCGTCGGTGGGCTCGCCGGCGAGGGCCCGCAGCTCGAGGTAGTCGCGCAGTCCGCTGGTGTGGTGGACCAGGTGCCGGACCGTGAGGCGCCCGCCGTAGTCGGGCAGTTCGGGCACGATGCTGCGCACATCGTCGTCGAGGGAGAGCACGCCCCGTTGGGCGAGGAGGGCGATGGCCGCTGCGGTGAACTGCTTCGAGTCGGAGCCGACGTAGAACACCGTGGCGGGTGAAATCGGCAGATCGTGCTCCAGGTCCGCACTGCCGTAGCCGCGCTCGTAGATGATCCGGCCGTCGTGGATGACCGCGAGCGCGCAGCCGGGCGACGACGGTTTGTCCCAGGTCGCGAAGATCGCGTCGACCGCGGCCGGGGCGACCGCGGCCACCGCGCTTTCCGCGCTCCGCAGCGGTTGCGGGGCGGCCTGACTCAGGACGAGCGCGACCAGCAGGGCGGGAAGGAGCGGGAGTTTCATGGGGAGGGAAACGGGCCGGACGACGGGAGGACGATGCGGCTCACTTCGCCGTCGCGAGGTAGAGGGCGTTGAACACGAGTTTGAAGGTGCCGTGGGTCTGGCCGCGGAAGGCCATTTCGCCGCCGTAGAGATAGAGCGTGCCGGTGCCGACCGTCGCCTGCGCCGCGACCACGCCGTCCTTGAGGTATTTCTGCCCCCACGCCCAGCCGCTCTTCAGCGGCTTGTCGTTCGGAAACCACGCCAGCGGTTTCAGGCCGGTCGCCGTCGGCGGCAGGCGGAAAACATGGCTGCGCTCGAAATAGACGTCGGTGCTGGCGGTGAGGCCCCACGCGGCGGGCGCGGTGTCGTCCACGGCGGTGGTGAGGATGCTGCCGGGCACGTAGAACTTGTCGTCGCTCAGGGGGCGCGGCTTGCCCTCGGTGGCGGGCTCGAGGAGCGCGTTTTGGACGGGCAGCGCGAGCTGGTAGGCGAGATTGGTGGAGGTGCCGAGCGTGACGACCGTGCCGCCGGCCTCGAGGAACGCCTTCAGCTGGGGAATGGATTTGTCCGCGGTGATGCGGCCGAGGCGGTTTTCGTACTCGGGCGGGAAATTGCGCGGCCGCGCGAGCGCACTGCCCCGGAAGCCGGGCGCGGGGATGGAGCCGGAGACGAAGAGGATCACGTCGTATTTCTTGCGCAGGTCCCCGGCGTCGATCTGCGGGGCGTAGATGACCTCGAAGGGGAACTCGAATTGCTCCAGCACCCAGCGCGTCCAGCCCGAGGGCATCGAGCCGCCATAGCGGTCCCAGAGGGCGATGCGCGTGGGGGCGAGCTTCAGTTTGTCGCCGGCGGGGACGGTGGCGACGGGCCGGACGTCGAGGCCGAGCTCGGCGGCGGCGCGCTCGACGAGGGCACGGGCCTCGCCGCGATTGGGCACAAAGAGCGTGCCGCGCCCGAGCGCGGGCTCACCGGCCGGGGCGTCCTTCAGCCAGTAGGCTTCCGCGCCGGCCTTCATCAGG
>JAPLTR010000606.1 GCA_026398065.1 Verrucomicrobiota bacterium
CGCCCTCGCCGCCGACGGTTCGCTCTACATCGGCGACCGCGGCAATGGCACCATTCGCAAGCTCACCCCCGACGGCGTGGTCTCGACCTTCGCCGGCACCGCCGGGGTCTTCGGCACGACCGACGACCAGGGCCCCCGCGCTCGCTTCCGCTCCATCAGCAGCCTGGCTTTCGATCCCTCGGGCAACCTCTACGTCACCGACAACGCCAACTCCGTCATCCGCAAGATCACGCCCGCCGCCGAGGTCTCCACCTTCGCCGGGGCGACCGGCCTTCCCGGCGCCACCAACTCCTTCGGCACCGCCGCCCGCTTCAACTACCCCAATGCCATCGCCTGCGACAGCTCCGGCAATATCTTCGTCGCCGACACCTACAATCACACGATCCGGCTGATCAACGCCTCCACCGGTTCGGTGAGCACCCTCGTCGGCTCCGCCCTGGTCTCCGGCGGCGCCGATGGGTCGGGTCTCTCCGCGCTCTTCTATCGCCCCTACGGCGTCGCTGTCGATCCGTCGGGCAACCTCGTCGTCGCCGATTCGTTCAACCACTCCATCCGGAAAGTCGTCCGGCCGAATGTCGTGACGACGATCGCCGGGCCCGGTGGCAACTTCGGGAGCACCGATGGCACCGGCACCGCCGCCCGCTTCTACTATCCCCAGGGCATCGCGGTGGACAAATCGCGCAACCTCTATGTCACCGACGCCTACAACGCCACGGTGCGCAAGATCACCCCGGCCGGCACCGTCACCACCTTCGCCGGTGTCGCCGGCTCGCTCAACTATATCGACGGTTCGGCCACCACCGCGCGCTTCCTCTACCCGTATGGCATCGCCTGCGACCGCACCGACACCCTCTACATTTCCGACGCCATTTTTAACACGATCCGCAGCGTCTCGCCGACCGGCGAGGTGCACACCATCGCCGGTGTCGCCAGCACCACCCCCGGCTCCAACGACGGTGGCACCCTCCTCGCCCGGTTCAACCAGCCGCGCGGCGTCGCCGTCGATCGCGACAACAACCTCTACATCGCCGACGCCGGCAATCACACGATTCGCAAGCTCACGCCCGCCGGCCTCGTCTCCACCCTCGCCGGTCTCGCCACCACCCGCGGCTCCGCCGACGGCACCGGTACCGGGGCCCGTTTTTCCACCCCGTCCGGCGTCGCCGCCGACGACTCCGGCAATGTCTACGTTGCCGATACCGGCAATCACACCGTCCGGAAGATCACCCCCGCGGGGGTCGTCACCACCGTCGCCGGCACCGCCGGCACTTCCGGCAGCCAGGACGGCCCGGGCACCGCCGCGCTCTTCTCCTCGCCCTACTCGGTCGCCGTCGACGCCGCCGGCAACCTCTTTGTCGGCGACAACAACTACACCATTCGCCAGATCACCCCCGAGGGCGTCGTCACCACGATTGGCGGCCTCGCGGGCACGAGCGGTGCCACCGTGGGCCGCGGAGCCGATACCCGTCTGTCCATCCCGATCGCCCTCGCCGTCGATCCGGACAACGCGCTCTACATCGTCGACCAGAACAACAACCGGATCGTCAAGGCCGCGCTCGACACCGTCCCGGTTGTCGCCACCCCGCCCCGCTCCCTCGCGGTCACCCCCGGGGCGCGCGTCACCTTCACCGTCGCCGCCTCCGGTGGCGGCCTTGCCTACCAATGGAAATTGAACGGCGCGGCGATCCCCGGCGCCACCGCCGCCACCTACACGCTCAATGGCGCCAGTGCCGCCACCGCCGGCAGCTACACCGTTGACGTCACCAATTCCGCCGGCTCCACCGCCAGCCGCGCCGGCGTCCTCACGGTCATCGACACCCCCAACGTCGGCCGCATCACCAATCTCGCGATCCGCTCCCAGGCCGGCACCGATGCGCAGACCCTCATCGTCGGTGTCGCCATCGGCGGCTCCGGCACCACCGGGACCAAGCCCGTCCTCCTCCGCGCGGTCGGTCCGACCCTCGGCGCCTTCGGCGTCCCCGGCGCCCTCGCCGACCCGCGCCTCGCCCTCTATGCGGGCACCACCAAGATCGATGACAACGACGACTGGGCGGGCGACGCCCAGGTGACGGCCATCGCCGCCACCGTCGGCGCCTTCGCCTTCTCCTCCCCGGCCTCCAAGGACGCCGCCCTGTTTAATCCCCGGTTCGCCGTGGGCAGCTACAGCGGCCCAGTGACCGGCGGCGGCGGGCGCACCGGCGTGGCGCTGGCCGAGATCTACGACGGCACGCCGGCCGCCACGTTTGGCCCCGCCACCCCGCGGCTCACCAACGTCTCGGCCCGCACCCAGGTCGGCACCGGCGGCGATGTCCTCATTGCCGGCTTCACGATCGGCGGCCTCACCTCGAAGACCGTCCTGATCCGCGCCGTCGGTCCCACCCTCCTCGGCTTCGGCGTGACCGGCGCCCTGGTCGACCCCCAACTCGCGCTCTTCTCCGGCGCGGACAAGATCGATGAAAACGACAACTGGGGCGGCGTCCCCGCAGTCGCCGCCACGTTCTTCACCGTGGGCGCCTTCCCGCTCGACCCCGGCAGCCGCGACGCCGTCCTGCTCGTCATGCTCGCCCCCGGCAGCTACACCGCCCAGGTCAGCGGTGCCAACGGCACCACCGGCGTCGCCCTCGTCGAGGTCTACGATGTCCCCTGATCCAACGTGCGCCGCGAATTCCCGCCCATCCCTCCCCCCTCCCCCGGTCAACGGCGCGATGGCCCGCGGGGGGGTGATTGCAACCGACCATTCCCGATTGAAACCGTTCAGGCCACTCCTCCTCGCACTTCGGTCCTCACCTCCCCTTTGCACTCCCAGTCACCTTTTATGAGAATCCCCGCCGTCTTTGCCGCCTGCCTCCTTGCGTTGCAGCCCTTCCTCGCCGTCGCCCAGACCTACACGTGGACGACCTTCGCCGGCCGCCCGCCGCAGTTCGGCAGCGCCGATGGCGACTCCGCCGACGCCCGTTTCTACAACCCCAATTCCCTCGCCGCCGACGCCAGCGGCAATCTCTTCGTCACCGACACGTTCAACCACACCGTCCGCCGGATCTCGCGCGACGGCGTGGTCACCACGGTGGCCGGCTCCGTCCGCGTATCCGGGACCGCCGACGGCACCGGCACCGCCGCACGCTTCAGCTCGCCCAACGGCATCGCCCTGGACGCCTCCGGCAATCTCTACGTCGCCGACCGCGGCAACCACTCCATCCGCAAGGTCACGCCCGCGGGCGTCGTCACGACGCTCGCCGGCCTCACCGGCACGGCGGGCGCGACGGACGGCAAGGGCGCCGCCGCCCGCTTCTCCTCCCCCTCGGGCGTCGCCGTGGACGCCACCGGGAACGTCTGGGTGAGCGACACCCTCAATCATGCGGTGCGCCGCATCGCCGCCGACGGCACCGTCACCACCATCGCCGGCACCCTGGGCGCCGCGGGCCCCACCGATGATGTCGGCCCCGCCGCCCGTTTCTCCCAGCCCCTCGGCCTCGCCTTCGATCCCGGCGGCGCCCTGATCGTCGCCGATTCGGCCAACCACACCATCCGCCGGATCGACGTCGCGACCGCCGCCGTCACCACCGTCGCCGGCTTCGCCGGCGCGAGCGGCAGCACCAGCGCGACCGGCACCGCCGCCCGCTTCAACTTCCCCGCCGGCCTCGCCATCGACGCCACCGGCGTCATCTACGTCGCCGACTCCGCCAACGACTGTATCCGACGTATTACTACGGCAGGTGTCGTCTCCGTCTTTGCCGGCGGGGCCGACGTGCGCGGCAGCGCCAACGGCACCGGCACCGCCGCGCGCTTCTACAGCCCCTTCGGCCTCGCCCTCGCCGGCGACGGCGGCCTCTTCGTCAGCGACACGCTCAACCACACCATCCGCCGGATCACCCCCGCCCAGGCGGTCACCAACTACGCCGGCCCCGGCGGCGGCTTCGGCAGCGCCAATGGCACCGGTCCCGAGGCCCGCTTCAACTTCCCCCAGGGCCTCTCCGTCGATGCCGACAACAACCTCTACGTCGCCGACTGGCGCAACGCCATGATCCGCCGGATCACCCCCGCGGGCGTCGTCACCAACTTTCAGGCCTTTACCAGCGCCTACTCGGTCGCCTGGGGCGGTGGCCTCCTCGTTTCCTCGGACCGGGTCACCCATGTGGTGCGCGTCTTCCCGCTTACGACCACGGGCTTCGTCGACCTCGGCGCCGCCGGCCAGTCCGGCTCCACCGACGGCGTCTACACCGGCGCCCGGTTCAACCAGCCCCATGGCGTCTCCATCGATCTCCTCGGCCGCATCCTCATCGCGGATACGGGAAACCACACCATCCGGCTCGTCGGCACCGTGCCCGGCACCGGCCTGACGGTCGCCACCGTCGTCGGCAGCGCGGGCGTCTCCGGCGCGGCCAACGGCGCCGCCACCACGGTCGCACGCCTCAGCAGCCCGCGCGGCGTCACCACCGACCTCGCCGGCAACCTCTATATCACCGACACCGGCTCCCACACCATCCGCAAGGTCAGCCCCGCCGGGGTCGTCTCCACGCTCGCCGGCGCCGCCTTCACCAGCGGCACCGCCGGCGGCCCCGGTTCCGCGGCGCGCTTCAACTCGCCCGAAGGCATCACCGTCGACACCGCGGGCAACCTCTACGTGGCCGATCGTTTCAACCACGCGGTCCGCCGCATCGCGCCGGACGGCTTCGTCACCACCATCGGGGGCCTCCCCAGTTTTCCCGGCTACGCCGAGGGCACCGGCACCACGGCCCGTTTCTACGAGCCGACCGGCATTGTCATGGACCTGACTGGGACGCTCTACGTCACCTCCGCCGCCAACAACATCGTCATGCGCGGCGTCCTCGACCGGACGCCGACCATCACCACCCAGCCGCAGTCCACCGCCGTCGTCATCGGCGGCCAGCTCACCCTCTCCGTGGTCGGGACGGGCGGCGGCCTTTCCTACCAGTGGAAACTTGATGGCACCCCGATCCCCGGCGCCACCTCCGCCACCTACACGCGCTCCAATGCCCAGCCAGCGGACTCCGGCCGCTACACCGTCGACGTCATCAATTCCGCCGGCGCCACCACCAGCGCCGTGGCCGTGGTTTCCGTCCAGGCCACCGTCGAGCTCAGCCGGATCGTCAACCTCGCCATCCGCTCGCAGGCCGGCGCCGATGACCGGACGCTGATCGTCGGCATCGGCATCGGCGGCTCCGGCACGCTCGGCAACAAGTCCATCCTCATCCGTGGCATCGGCCCCACCCTTGGCGCGTTCGGCGTCGCCGGCGTCCTCCCCGATCCCCGGCTGGAGCTCTTCTCCGGCTCCATCAAGGTCAATGAGAACGACAACTGGTCCGGGGACCCCCAGGTCGCCGAGGTCGCGAACCGCGTCGGCGCCTTCGCGCTGACCAGCCCGGCCTCCCGCGACGCCGCCCTCTACCTGCCTTCGCTTGCCGGCGGCAGCTACAGCGTCAAGGTCTCCGGCGGCACCGGGGGGGGCGGTGCCACGACCGGCGTCGCGCTGGCCGAAATCTACGACGCCACGCCCGCCGGCAGCGTGACCGCCTCGACCCCGCGCCTGACCAATGTTTCCGCCCGTACGCAGGTCGGCACGGAGGGCGACATCCTCATCGCTGGCTTCGTCATCGCCGGTCAGACGCCCAAGACCGTGCTCATCCGCGCCATCGGGCCCACGCTCGGCTCCTTC
Source organism: Verrucomicrobiota bacterium (assembly GCA_026398065.1). Lineage (GTDB taxonomy): Bacteria > Verrucomicrobiota > Verrucomicrobiia > Opitutales > Opitutaceae > GAS368. The sequence continues at coordinate 5,675 of JAPLTR010000606.1, forward strand.
GGCGTCGGCGGCGCGCTCGCCGACCCCAAGCTCGAGCTCTTCGGCGATGCCGGCAAGCTCCGCGAGAACGACAACTGGGGCGGCGACGCCCAGCTCTCGAGCACGTTCTTCGCCGTCGGCGCGTTTCCTCTCACCGCGACCTCCCGCGACGCCGTTCTCCTGGTGACCCTCTCCCCCGGCAGCTACA
>JAPLTR010000866.1 GCA_026398065.1 Verrucomicrobiota bacterium
ATCCAGAGGTTGCGCGCGACCTGGGCGCCGGTGCCGGTGACGTTGATCATGTTGCCGAGGGTCTTTTTGTTCCGGAACTCGCAGCGGTCGACCTGGGCATCGTCGCCGGTCACTGTGAGGTACGGGCCCTCGCCGGTGCACTCGAAGACGCAGCGGCTGAGGCGGACATGGGTGGCGCCGGCGGCGATGACGGTCTGGCCGGAGGCATGCGCGAAGACGAAGCCCTCGACGGTGACGTGGGCGGCGGGGCTGGTGAACTTGAAGCCGGATTTGCCGGTGAGGGTGACGCCGCCGACGGTCTCGGCGGCGATGGTGAGGGGGGCCCGGGCGGTGCCGGGGCGCGAGACGGTGAGCGGGCCGGAGGTGGCGTAGGTGCCGTTCTTGAGCGTGAGGGTGTCGCCGGGCGCGGCGGTGGCGAGGGCCTGCTGGAGGGCTTCGAGGGAGGTGAGGACCTTGGTCGCGGCGGAGGCGGCGAGGGCGGTCGCGAGCGCGAGGGCGGCGAGGAGCGGAGCGCGAAGACGGACGGAGAGGGAGGAGGGGAGGGGCACGGCGGGGAAGGGATTCGCCGCAGCGTGGCGCGCGGGGTGGTGCGGGGGCAAGGGCGGCCCTTGTTTAGTCGTTAACCGACGACGGGCGCGGGGGGGGGGCGAAGCGGTCAGGCGTGCCAGCACCAGTGCCAAGGCTCGTAGCCGAAGCCGTAGCGGTTGCCGCGGGGGTAAGTCATCACGAAGCCGAATTCGCCGGCGCGGCGGCGGAGCCAGCGGAAGGCGGCGGTGTTGCCAAATTTCTCGTCGAGGCCGACGTCCTCGGGCGAGCCGATGTCGATGGCGCGGCCGGTGTGGTGTTCGCTGTAGCCGGGGGCGGCGACGAAGCGGAGGACGTCCTCCATGGACTGGCCGGCGGCGAGCTTGCGGCGGATGTTGGCGGTCTGGCGGCGGACACTGCGGAAGCCGGAGAGCGGGAGGAGCGTGATGCCGTCGGCCGCGGCGGCGTCGCGCATGCGGTACCACGCGGCGGCGGCGCGCGGCATGAGGCGGACGCGCTGGCCGTCGTCGGCGGCGCGGCCGATCAGGACAAGGCGGGAGACGGTGGCCTCGCGGTAGAGGCGGAGGTGGCGGGACCGGCCGTAGTCGGCGGGGATGCCGAGGGCGGCCCAGAGTTTCTTATACTGAAGTTTTGTCACAGAGGGCACGGAGGAGGCACGGAGATCACAGAGATTCGAGCTCAGGGAACTCCGGTTTGGGCGCAGCGGATTCGGTGGCAACTTTCCGACTGCACCCCAATTTTACCCGTGGTGCTCGGCGAGCCAGCGCTCGGCTTCGATGGCGGCCTGGCAGCCCATGCCGGCGGCGGTGATCGCCTGGCGGTAGACGTGGTCGGAGCAGTCGCCCGCGACGTAGACGCCGGGGACGTTGGTGAGCACCTGCGAGCCGGGCTGGGGCTTGAAGTAGCCGCCCTCGTCGACGTCGAGCGGGGGCGCGAAGGGACCGGTGTTCGGGATGTGGCCGATGGCGACGAAGATGCCTTTGACCGGCAGCACGGACTCGAGGCCGGTCTTGACGTTTTTCACGCGGAGGCCGCTGACCGAGCCCTCGGGGACGCCGAGGACCTCGACGGGCACGCTGTCCCAGACCATCTGGATCTTTTCGTGGGCGACCGCGCGGTCGGCCATGATCTTGGAGGCGCGGAGGGTGTCGCGGCGGTGGACGAGGTAAACTTTGCTGGCGAAGCGGGTGAGGAACAGGGCCTCCTCGGCCGCGCTATCGCCGCCACCGAGGACGGCGACCTCCATCTTGCGGTAGAACGCGCCGTCGCAGGTGGCGCAGGTGGTCACGCCCTTGCCGCCGTAGAGTTCCTTTTCGCCGGGGATGCCGGTGAGGCGGGGCGAGGCGCCGGTGGCGATGATCACGGTCTTGGCGAGGATGGTGCGGTCGCCGCAGACGAGCTTGCGCGGCATCGAGGTGAAATCGACCTGGTCAACCAGCACCTGCTCGAACCGTGTGCCGAAGCGCGTGGCCTGCTCGCGCATGTTCTGGGTGAGCTGGAAGCCGTCGACGCCGTGGGGGAAGCCGGGGAAGTTCTCCACCTCGCTGGTCGTGGTGAGCTGGCCACCGGGGAGAGGGCCTTCGAGGACGAGGGGGTTGAGGCTGGCCCGGGCGGTGTAGATGGCGGCGGTGAGGCCCGCGCAGCCGGTGCCGATGATGACGACGTTTTCGACGGTGGAGGACATGGAGGTTTCAGAAACACAGAGCCGGGGTTATTCGCGAGTGCAACTCTGGAGATGTAACGGATTGGAAAGAAGCGGGCTTAGGCAGGACCGACGCGGGATTGCACCGGGCGCGGAGGTTGGCACATTGGCGGCTTACCCCTCCCATGATGTCGATCCGTTCCCTGCTGTTTCTGGGCCTGAGCTGCGCGGTCGCCCGCGCCGAGAGCGAGGCCGAGCTGGCCGCGCGGGCGCGGGCGGTGCACGAGCGCCTGATGGTGCTCGACACCCATCTCGACACGCCGGCCAACCTGAAGATCCCCGGCTGGGACATCCTGCAGGAGCACGCGATGGCGGTGGATGGCACGCAGGTGGACTACCCGCGGATGCGGGCGGGCGGGCTCGACGGGGGATTTTGGGCGATCTTCACGGCGCAGGGCCCGCTGACCCCGGAGGGCCGGGCCCGGGCGCGCGACGCGGCGCTGCTGACCGCGCTGCGGATCCACAAGATGGTGGCGGCGCATCCGGCGGAGTTTGAACTCGCGCTGAAGGCCGACGATGCGGCGCGGATCGCTGCCGCGGGCAAGCGGATCGTGTACGTCAGCATCGAGAACGCCTATCCGATCGGGCAGGACCTCACGCTGGTGAAGACGTTTTACGACCTCGGGGTGCGCGTCTTGAGCCCCGTGCACGTGCTGCACAACGACCTCGCCGACTCGGGCAGCGACAGCAAGCCGAAGCCCTGGGGCGGACTGAGCCCGCTGGGCAAGCAGCTCGTCGCGGAGTGCAACCGCCTCGGGATTTTGCTCGATGCGTCGCATGCGTCGGACGAGGTGTTGGACCAGATGATGGCGCTGTCGAAGACGCCGATCATCCTCACGCACTCGGGGGTGAGCGCGGTGTTCAAGCATCCGCGCAACATCGACGACGACCGGCTGCGCCGGCTCGCGGCGAGCGGCGGGGTGATCCAGATGAACGCGTTGAGCGCCTACCTCGTCGACACGCCGCCGAATCCCGACCGGAACAAGGCCATGGGCGAGATGGAGGCGCGCTACACCGGGCGAGGCGAACTCTCGCCTGAAATGGACCAGCAGCGCCGGCGCGAACGACGCGAGATCATGGCGAAGTTTCCGGTGCGGCGGGCGACGTTTGACGATTTCATGGCGCAGGTGCTCCACGCGCTGAAGGTGGTCGGGCCGCAGCATGTTGGCTTCGGGGCCGACTGGGACGGCGGCGGCGGCGTGATCGGCATGGAGGATGTGGCGAGCTACGGGAAGGTGACGGAGGCGCTCCTGAAGGCCGGATACAGCGAGCAGGACTTGGCCGCGATCTGGGGCGGCAACGCCCTGCGCGTGCTGCGGGCGGCCGAAGACTATGCGGCCAAGGTCCGGGCCGCGGAACCGGCGAAGCGCGGCACCTGAGGCGGCGATGGATATTTCCGGCCGGATCGACACGAAGCGGTTTGCCGGCGACGGCCCCGCGCCCCACGTTGCGGCCATGTCCCTGGACGCCGCCGCCCTGCACGAACGCCTCTTCACGATCGACACCCATATCGACACGCCCACCGCGAGCCTGATGCGCGCGGGGTGGGACTTTGGCGTGCGCCACGACTACGCGACGGACCGGTCGCAATGCGACCTGCCCCGCATGCGCGAGGGCGGGATCGATGCGCTGGTGTTTGCGGTGTACGTCGGGCAGCTCGCGCGGACGCCCGAGGGGCTGCGGCGCGCGCACGAGCGGGCGGTCACCTGCTTCGAACGGACGCATGCGGTGATCCGGGAAAACGCGGTGGCGTGTGGCCTCGCCCTGACCGCCGAGGATGGACTCCGGCTGAAGGCGGAGGGAAAACGCGCCATCTACCTGAGTATCGAGAACGCCTACTCGCTCGGGCGCGACGCGGGCAACGTGCAGAAATTCCAGAAACTCGGCGTGCGGATGCTGGGCCTGACGCACATGCTGAACAACGACGTGGCCGACTCCTCGACGGATCCGCGCGGCCCGGAGTGGGGCGGGCTGAGCCCGCTCGGGCGCGAGGTCGTGGCGGAGGCCAACCGGCTCGGGCTCGTGCTCGACGCGTCGCACGCGAGCGACGATGTGCTGGAGGATCTGTTGGAAATCTCGCGCGCGCCGGTGGTGCTGTCGCACAGCGGGCCGCGGGCGGTCGCGGACCATCCGCGCAATGTGGGCGACGCGCTCCTGCGCGCGCTCGCGGCCAAGGGCGGGGTCCTGCAGATCAACGCGCTGCCGATCTCGCTGGTGAACGCGCCGGGCAACCGCCGCACGCAGGGCATCGCGGAGGTGCTGGTGCAGTTTCAGGACGCGGTGTTTTCGCCCGAGAGCGCGGCGGCGGAGGACAAGGCCTACGATGTCGTGTGCGCGCAGCACCCGAATCCGCCAGTGACCTTCGACGACTTCATCCGGCACATCGAGCACGCGGTGGCGGTGATGGGCATCGACCACGTCGGCATCGGGTGCGACTTCGACGGGGGTGGGGGCGGCTTCGAGGGCCTGCGCGACGTGACGGATTATCCGCGGATCACGCGGACGCTCGTGGCGCGCGGCTGGAACGAGGCCGACCTCGCGAAGCTCTGGGGCGGGAACACGCTGCGGGTGATGCGGGCGGTCGCGAAAGCGGCGGGCGCGTGAGGGTGATGCGAATCTCCGACGCTTCGCCCGGAGGATCGTGCCGCCACTGGACAACAGGCTCAGGGAACTGACGCGATAAACTCTAGCAGGCGGCGTTCGTAGTCCTGTTTCCCGAAGCCGTAGAGATCGACGTGCGCGGCGCCGGGGTAGACGTGCCAGAATTTTTTGGTTTGGGCGGCGTCGAAGACCTGGCGGGCGTCGACAGGGAACGTG
>JAPLTR010000499.1 GCA_026398065.1 Verrucomicrobiota bacterium
GACGGGGTTTCCCGGTGGCGGGTCCGAGGTAACTGTGGGTAACGAAAACTCCGTCCGCGGTTCCCGGCGGGGGCGGGGGGGCGATGATGGAGGCCACCGACCTGTGTGAATGGAAGGACGGGGCCTTCGATGGGTGGCCTTTTCCCTACTATGGGCAGCACATCGACGACCGGGTGAAGGCGCAACGTCCTGATCTCGTCGCGCTGGCGATCGCGCCGGACTATGGCAGAAGAAGGGGACAGGTTTTAAGGTTTGACAGATCCGGCGATCGCTTTGTTCGAGACAAATCTTGTCAAACATTAAGACGTGACACCTTTTTCTGGCTCCCGCCCGGCGGCGGTTCGATCCAGTGATAGGTGACACTCTGTCCGGGGTGATGGGTGACACTTTGATACAGGGTTATTTTCGGCTATAGCGAGAGGATTGCGAGTTTCAGGAAAGATATTAAGGGAGGGGTTCAGGGGAGGGAGCTTGCGCCCCGCCGCCGCAGGCGGCTGATTGGGCCGGGCCGACGGCACGCGCAGCGGTGCGACGTAGGCCGCGGGTTTGAACCGGCCGCCCTCGGCGTCGAAGGCGAGATGACCCAGGTGCACGTTGGCGAAGTGCAGTTCGGTTTGCCCCGCCGCGTTGAGCCGCAGGCCGACGCGTTTGCCGGCGAAGGCGTCACCAACGTGATAGTTGCGGCCTTCGTGCGCGAGGTGGCCGGAGTCGGCGACGACCTTGACCTCCTGGTCACGGGGGTAGACCAGCGGCTTGTCGTGCTCGCCGAGGCGCCGGGCGCTGGGCTGGTAAAACTCCGCCGGCGGGCGCTGGTCGAGCGACTCATGTGGCCGGTCATGATTGTACGTGTGCCGCCAGCGCTCGAAGCGACGCTGCTGGGCCGCAAAATTGACCGAGGGCGGCTGGATCGCCTCGGCTTTCAGATCGCGATGCATGCGTTCGTGCGACCCGTTGTCCTGCGGCGAGGCCGGCCGCGTGAACTCCACTTCGATCCCCTGCTCGATCCACCACAGGCTCAGGCTCGAAAAGCGCCCCAGCCCGGGCGAGGCAAAGGGCGAACCCAGGTCGCACCGGATGATCTCCGGCAGGCCGTGGTGGCGCATCAGCCCCCGAAACGCTTGCAGCGTGCCCTTGAACTGCTGATTGGGACGGGCGTGACACGCCAGCAGGTAGTGGCTGTAGCGGTCGCAGACCGTCAGCGGATCGCAGCGCTGCTGGTTGCCGAGCAGAAACCAGCCCTTGAAGTCCACCGTCCAGACCTCGTTGGGCTGCGTCGGTTGGGTGAGACCGTCGTTGGTCGCGGCAAACGCGCCGGGCCGCCGTCGGCGCCGCACACTCAGGCCGTGGCGCCGCAGGATCTCGGCAATCGTGCTGCAGGCCGGCGGCGACTCGATCCCGTGTTTGCGCTCCAGCACCGCCTGCAGCTTCTTCGGGCCCCACGTCCGGTGCAGCCGGCGCTCGGCGAGAATCAACGCCTCCACCGCGGTGTCCGTGCGGTTCGGCGAGGCATGCGGCCGGTGGCTGCGCGGCTGCAGGCCCGCGAGCCCCAGCTCCGCGTAACGTTCCAGATGCTTGTAGCCGGTCTTCCGGCTGATCCCGAACTGCTCGCACAGGTCGGTCAGGTAAAAGCGCCCGCTGCGCGCGAGCATCACGAATCGGTTGATCTCTTCCATGGGAGTGCGGTTTTGCCAGGGCATATGTTGCCCCAATGTGTTACCTATCTCCCCGGATTAAGTGTCACCTATCTCCCCGTATCATACCGGCAGCAGGTGGTAGATGCCTTGCGGGCGGCCGGACAAAATCTATGAAATCAACCGCCATGATCAAGTTTCTCGTTGTGCTACTGGCGGCGGTTGCGATTTTCGGACGGATTTCCGCCACGGATGCGCTGTCCGCTTCTCCTGTCCGCATCCCACTGGCGGAGCGGGTTAGGAAGGAGACGTGGGATGCGATTGGCGTTCTCATCACACCGTTTTTCGAGCGCACCAAGGTTTTGGCGGAGAAACGTCACAAGGTGCTGGAGATACTGGTACAGGTCACGGAACGAAATTATGAGGTGGTGAAGAGGTTCTCACCGGGGCAGGGGCTGGCTCTGGCGCAGTTCGCCGCCAATCGCCAGTGGGCGAAAGAGCGGCTGGTGCCGCTCTTGGGCGTTGACCTCACCGAAAGGGCTTTGCTGATTAACGAAAGCAGAAGTTACCGCGAGTCGGTGGTGGCGGTGTTCGAGGCCCGCTGCGTCGCATTGGGTGTGCCTGCATCTAGTGAGCAGGCCGAGCAACTTGGGCTGGCCTGCGACAGGTATCATATACCGCTGCCCGCAAAAGACGGGCAGGTGATTGATCCCGATTCGTACCGTCTGCTCACGGAAGACGACCGGCTGGTCATCGCCGAAGCGACGAAGTTCCTCTCGGCCCGTCAGTTGGAACTCTTCAAGCAGGCGCTCGCGGAACGATACGCCGTCAGATAACCGGCGCGCCAGGCGGTATGATCCGAGCCACGAGGCAGAAGAAGGGGACAGGTCTTAAGGGCCTGTTGCCCAAATCAGACTGTAGTTGAACGTTGGATGCGGAGCCGCGTCTGACCTGGGTAATATGATGGGCCAGCATGATGGGCAAAAGGCGTTGTTCAGCTACGGGGTCGATCTGGAGCGGCGGGTGCGCGCGGATCACCCCCTGCGGCGGGT
>JAPLTR010000817.1 GCA_026398065.1 Verrucomicrobiota bacterium
GCCGAAGGACCAGTTGCCCAGCATCTCGAAGAGGGTGTGGTGGTAGGTGTCGAAACCGACGTCCTCGAGGTCGTTGTGCTTGCCGCCGGCGCGGATGCATTTCTGGGTGTCGGCGGCGCGGGTGTCCTTGGCGGGGCGGACTCCGGCCCACTTCGAGACGTCGGCGGCGCGGTCGCCGAGGAAAATGGGCACGAACTGGTTCATGCCGGCGTTGGTGAAGAGCAATCCGGGCGAGTCCGGCAGGAGCGACGACGACGGGACGATCGTGTGGCCCTGCTGGGCGAAGAAATCGAGGAAGGACTGGCGGATTTGCGCGGAGGTCATGGCGGGAGAGGGAAGGGAGAGCAAAGAGACCGCAGGGGAGGGCGGAAAGGAAAATTTGCGCCTTTGGCGAAAGGCGCTTACGTGCCGGAGAGTCTGATCGGTTTCCCTTTGGCAGGAGCGCTCCACGACGGAGCCGGTTCATCCAAGTGAGGTGAGTGCGGCGATTGTCTCTGATAGTCTATTGAAACCAATGTTACAATCCGGCCACGTGGCAAAACGGCAACCCGGTTCAAAATCCTCCAAGGGCGTAATTTCCCTGCAAGCGAAGCTGGGGGCGACGGTCAGGCTGTGGCGGAACCGGCTGGGGATCACCCAGGAAGAACTGGCGTGGCGATCCGATCTGCACCGCACCTATATTGCCGATATCGAACGGGGCGGCCGCAATATCACGCTGCGGAGCATCGAGCAGCTCGCCCTGGCCCTGGAGGTCTCGGTGCACAGCTTGCTCGCCAGCGCGGAGAGCGAAGGAAACAGCGCGGCGGCGAAGAAGGGCCGGAAGGCGGCCGCGAAAGCGATGGGCGAGGTGCTCCTCGTCGAGGACAACGCGGCGGACGTCGACCTGGCGTTGCGGGCGTTCAAGCGCGCGAAGTTCGTCAATCCCGTGAAGGTGGTGCGGGACGGGGCGGAGGCACTCGACTACCTGCTGGGCACGGGACAGTTTGGCAGCCGTGGACCGATGGCGCTGCCGCAACTGGTCCTGCTCGACCTGCTGTTGCCCAAGGTGTCCGGACTAGAGGTCCTGCGCCGGATGAAGGAGAACGCGCTGACGCGTTCGGTCCCCGTGGTGGTGCTGTCGGGATCGCATCAGGATGAGAACATTATTGAGTGCGGCCGGCTCGGCGCGGAGAACTATATTATCAAACCGTTGAGTTTTGACAGCTTCTGTAAAGTCACTACTCGTTTGAGTCTGCGCTGGGCGCTCTTGAACAAGGGAGCGCCCGGAAGCCCCGGGACGGGTTGACAGCCCGCGCCGTTCCGGTCCGCCGTCGGGCTGCATACCCCAACCCCACCCCATGCTTACTGCGGAGCAATTGAAGGAGTCGCAGCGCGAAGTCGGCGACCTGCGGGCCGCGCTGGACCAGCACGCGATCGTCGCGATCACGGATCCCCAGGGGCGCATCACGTATGTGAATGACAAGTTTTGCGCGATTTCCCAGTACTCGCGCGAGGAACTGCTCGGCCAGGACCATCGCCTCATCAATTCCGGGCATCATCCCAAGGAGTTCATCCGCGACCTTTGGACGACGATCACGCAGGGGCGCGTGTGGCACGGGGAGCTGAAGAACCGGGCGAAGGACGGCACCTTCTACTGGGTGGACACGACGATCGTGCCCTTTCTCAACGGCGACGGGAAGCCCCGGCAATATGTCGCGATCCGCGCCGACATCACGGAGCGCAAGGCGGCGGAGGAGGCCCTGCGGGAGAGCGAGGAGCTGTTTGCCAAGTCGTTCCGGCTCAGTCCGGACTGCGTGACCATTGTACGCCTGCGGGACCGGGTGGTCCTGCGGGCCAACGAAGCGATCTGCCGGCTGTGGGGCTGCACGCCGGAGGAGGTGGTGGGGCGGCCGAGCCGGGACTACACGACCTGGACCAACGAGGCGGAACGGCTGGCCTTCCTCCGGACGCTGGAGGAGCGGGGGGAGAACCTCAACTACGAGACGATGCTGCGCCTGGCGGACGGGCGCGTGTTGGATTTCAACCTCTCCTCGCGCCTCATCACGTTCCACGGCGAGCGCTGCGCCCTGAGTGTCATGCGCGACATCACGGAGCGGCGGCGCAGCGAGGCGGCGGCGGCGCACCTGGCGGCCATCGTCGAATCCTCGGAGGACGCGATCATCGGCAAGAGCCTGGCGGGGATCGTCACGAGCTGGAACGCCGGCGCGGAAAAGATCTTCGGCTACCGGGCCGAGGAAATGGTCGGGCAGTCGATCCTCCGGCTGATCCCGCCGGACCGGCGGCAGGAGGAGGACCTGATCCTCGACCGGATCCGGCGGGGAGATAGTATCCGGCATTTCGATACGGTGCGCCGCCGCAAGGACGGCAGCCCGGTGG
>JAPLTR010000900.1 GCA_026398065.1 Verrucomicrobiota bacterium
CGGGCTTGGGCCTGAGGACGCGCCCCAGCCGCTGCGCCTCCTCCTGGCGCGAACCGAACATGCCCGACACCTGGATGGCCACGGCGGCGTCCGGCAGGTCCACGGAGAAGTTCGCGATCTTGGACACCACCAGCGCGCGGATTTCACCGCGCCGGAACTGCTCGTAAACCACGTCGCGCTTCGCCTGGCTGGTGCCACCTGTGAGCAGCGGCAGGCCCAACTCGCGCGCGAACCCCTCCACTTGCTCGACATACATCCCGATGATCAGCACCGGCACGTCGCGATGGCGTTCGAGCAACGCCCGCACGATCCGAAGCTTCCCCGGATTCTCCGAGGCGATGCGGAACTTGTGCCGCGCCTCCGCCACGGCGTATTCCATCCGGCGCGGCTCGGTCATGGGCAGGCGGATTTCCGTGCAAGTGGCGGTGGCGATCCAACCCTGCTTCTCCATTTCCTTCCACGGCACGTCGTATTTCTTCGGGCCGATCAGGGCGAAGACGTCGTCCTCCTTGCCGTCCTCGCGCACGAGCGTGGCGGTGAGGCCGAGCCGGCGGCGGGCCTGAAGCGAGGCGGTGATTTGAAACACCGGCGCGGGCAGCAAATGCACTTCGTCGTAAATGATGAGGCCCCAGTTGCGCTCGTCGAACAGCGCGAAGTGCGTGAACTCATCGTCCTTGCTCCGCCGGTGCGTGATGATCTGGTAAGTGGCAATCGTGATCGGACGGACTTCCTTGGCGTTGCCGGTGTATTCGCCGACGGAGTCTGCCGCCAGCGTAGTTTTGTCCAGCAACTCGGCCTTCCACTGCCGCGCCGAGACGGTGTTGGTGACGAGGATGAGGGTGGTCGTGTTCCCGGCCGCCATCGCGCCGAGCCCGACGAGGGTCTTGCCCGCGCCGCAGGGCAGCACGACGACGCCCGACCCGTGGGCCGCGAAGTTGTCGATCGCCTGGTGCTGGTACGGTCGAAGGTGCCACGCCGACTCGTCGAGTGCGATCTCGTGCGGGGTGCCGGGGGTGTAGCCGGCGAGATCCTCGGCGGGCCAGCCGAGCTTGAGCAGCTCCTGCTTGAGCTGGCCGCGAGCCCAGGCCTGCACCACGTACGTGTGATCCCCGCGCTTCTCGAACAGCAGGGCAGCGACCTTGCGCGCGCGCGTGATCTCGCTGAGCACGGCGGCGTCGGTTTCCGTGAGCGTGAGGGCACCGTCATCCGCTCGCTCGATCACCAGACGACCGTAACGGCCGACGGTCTCGGTCATGTCGACGACCACCGACTGCGGGATCGCGAACTTGGAGTACTTCTCGAGCGTCGCGAGCATGTCGGCTGCGGTGTGCCCGGCGGCGCGCGCGTTCCACAGGCCGAGGCGCGTGATGCGGTAGGTGTGGATGTGCTCGGGGGCACGCTCCAACTCGGCGAAGACGGCGAGGTCGTGCCGGGCATCCTCGGCGTCGGGGTGGGCGACCTCGAGCAGCACAGTGCGGTCGCTCTGCACGATGAGCGGACCGTTGGTGGGCATCCGTCTAGCCTACGGTGGTTCGCCGGTTGAGTAGCGGCCGAGGCCGCGTATCGAAACCAGTATCGCGGCGAGGTTTCGCTACGGCCTGCGGCCTACTCAACCAGCCGCTACTCCGCGGGCGCTACCGCCACGATGCTGGTCAGCGGAAGGGTGCGTTCGATGTCGCTGCGCCGATCGCGGGCGCGCAACCGTCCGCCGCCGACGCTGGCCGGTTCCAACTGGTAGTCGACGTCGGATCCGTCC
>JAPLTR010000106.1 GCA_026398065.1 Verrucomicrobiota bacterium
TCACGCCGAGAAACACCTGGGCCACGCCCTGCGCGGCCTGCATGGGCGGCACCATGCTGGCGTTGACCGTGCCGCGCCACGTGATGCCGTTGGCAAATCCCTCGGACTCCGTGCCGGGATCGATGAGCTGCGCGACGAAGCGATCGTAGGGGAGATTGCGCGCGAGCGCCGTGTAAAGCCAGGCCGTGATCGGCTTGCGACCCCCGTCGATGTAGCCCGTGCCCTTGTAGTCGTTTCGGAGCAGGTCGTTCCAGAAGGTCAGCCAGTGCTCGGCGTAGCGCTGGTCGTCGGCGAGCAGGCGCGCCACGAGCTTCGCGCGCTTGTCCGGCGCGCGGTCGGCGACGAAGGCCTCCAGCTCCACCGGCGGCGGCAGCAGCCCGATGGCATCGAGCCAGACCCGCCGGGCATAGGTGCGGTCGTCGACAGGCTTCGGCCAGGCGACCTTGTTTTTCGCAAAGGTGGCGTCGACGAAGGCGTCGACCGGGTTGTCGAACGTTTTCGTTTTCGGCACGTTCAGCTCCGCGAGCTCGCGCGAGCGGAGATTCGCCGGCTCGTGCTTGAAGAACGTGATCTCCTTCGGCCACACCATGCCCTGATCAACCCACGCCTTGAAGACCGCGATCTGTTCCGCGGTGAGCTTCTTGCCCTTCTTCGGCATCACGGTGTCCGGGTCGTGGGTGGTGATCAGTTTCACCACGAGGCTCTCGGCGCTCTTGCCGGCGACGGCCGCGGCGCCCGTCTCCCCGCCCTCGAGGAAATCCTCGCGGGTCTCCAGGCTGAACATCCCCTTGTTCTTGCCGCGCGCATGGCACTGCACGCAGCTCGCCTCGAAGATCGGCTGGATGTCGCGCGCGAAATTCACCGGCGCGGGCGCCTTCGCCACGGCAGGCGCTGCGGGCGGCGGTGGTGCTGGCGACGCCGGCGCAGGTTTTTCAGGCATCACCGCGGTGCAGCCCGCGACGATGGCACCGGCCACCGTCACGGTCGCAAGGGCAAGGGCCCACGGACGGGACCGGACTGGGGAGGAAAACAGTTTCACGAATAAATAGTGGGGACGGGGCCGGACATGTTGCGCACTTGCCGACGCAAAACAAGACGGACGACGCGGAGGCCGCGTCACTGGATATTTTCCGCGATCTGGGCCACCGTGCGGCATGGTTCCGTTTTCCGTGCTCGATCTTTCACCCATTGCCCAGGGCGGCACCGTGGCCGAGGCCCTCCATCGCTCGCGCGATCTCGCGCAACACGCGGAGCGCCTGGGTTTCAAGCGCTACTGGCTCGCCGAGCACCACAACATGCCCGGCATCGCCAGCGCGGCGACATCCGTCGTGATCGGGCATGTCGCGGCCGGCACGTCCACGATCCGCGTGGGCTCGGGCGGGGTGATGCTGCCCAACCATGCGCCGCTCGTGATCGCGGAGCAGTTCGGCACGCTCGAGGCGCTGTTTCCCGGCCGCATCGACCTCGGGCTGGGGCGCGCGCCCGGCACCGACCAGCTCACGTCGCGGGCCCTGCGCCGCGGCTCGGCCAACTCCGCCGACACGTTTCCCCAGGACGTGATGGAACTGCTCGCCTACTTCGGGCCGGTGCGGCCGGGGCAGGCCGTGCAGGCGGTCCCGGGCGGCGGCCTCGGCGTGCCGCTCTGGCTCCTCGGCTCCAGCCTGTTCAGCGCCGGCCTCGCCGCCGCCCTCGGCCTGCCATTCGCCTTCGCCTCGCACTTCGCGCCCGACCACCTCGACGAAGCGCTGGAGATCTACCGCAGCGAGTTTCAACCCTCCGAAACCCTCAAAAAGCCCTACGCCATGGCCGCCATCGCGGTCTTCGCCGCCGACCGCGACGCCGAGGCGCAAAGGCTGTTCACGTCGCTCCAGCAGAGCTTCGTGAAACTCCGCCGCGGCACCCCGGGTCCGCTCCCTCCGCCCGTCGACACGATGGACGGGCTGTGGACCCCGGTGGAAAAGGCGGGCGTGGAACACGCTTTCGCCGAGGCCGTGGTCGGTTCGCCCGCGACCGTGCAACGGGGCATCGAGGCCTTCCTGAAGCGCACGCGCGTCGACGAACTCATGGTGACGGCCGCGATCTTCGACCACGCCGCCCGCGTGCGCTCCTTCGAGATCGTCGCCCAAGTGCGCGACATTGTGAACAAATCCTCCTAGCGTTTTTCCGGTGAATGCGAACAGAGTCGCCCGAGGCTCCCCGCCCCACCGCCATGCGCTTCTCCTTTCGCCACCGCCTGCTCTGCGCCGCCCTCTGCGCGGCGACCGGCGTCCCTGCGCCCGCGCAGCCCGTGGTCTTCAAGGTCCCGCCGCTGCCCCCGCGCGCACCCACCCCGGCGGCGGAGGAACCCGCC
>JAPLTR010000022.1 GCA_026398065.1 Verrucomicrobiota bacterium
TCACGAGGTCGACTCCCGCCCGGGCGAACACATGCCGCACAAAGGCCGAACAGTAGAACGCCTGGTCGCGCGCCAGGCGGTTCTCGCGGGGCCGCCATTCCGCATGGCGCAGGGCCCACGCCGTGCCCGCGATCTCGCGCAGCGAGTAGCGCGTGCGGGCTGCGACGAGTTCCAGCGCGCCAGCGAGGATCTGCTCGGTCTGCTGCGGGGTCAGCCCCAGGTCGATCACCGCGAGCGCGGTGAAGACTTTGTCGTCATGGTACTTGGTGACGCGGTTTTCCTGCACGCCGAGGCGGATGTGCTTCCGGTGGATGTCGAGGTCCGACTCGATCACCCAATGGTGACCGTCGTGCCGGCGCCCTTGAAAAAGAAACACGTGAGACCACTGGCTCCACGTACGTTCTTCATCGAGATGCCGCTGTGCCCGGCCGATCAGACGGTTGATCAGGTCCGGTCCGCCGTAGAGGCCGATGCGCCCGGGTGCCGCGTGGCGCTCCAGGAACTCCGCGTTGCTGAGGCCCTCGACATGGATGGTTTCTGGCATGGGGAAATCTCTGGTTTCGGAGAATTGGAGGCCGCCGCGCCCTGCCCTCGCCTAGCTCTGCGAGAGCTTGAACTCCACCGACTCCCGCAGGGCTTCCCAGCTCGCGTCGATGATGTTGTCGCTCACGCCGACCGTGCCCCAGATGCGCTGGCCGTCGCCGCTCTCGATCAGCACGCGCGTGCGGGCGCCGGTGTTGCCGGTGTTTTCGAGGATGCGCACCTTGTAGTCGCGCAACGTCACGGTGCGGATCTGGGGATAAGTCTTCTCCAGCGCCAGACGCAGGGCCTTGTCGAGCGCGCCAACCGGGCCCGTGTCTTCGGCGACCGTGTGCACCAGTTCTCCGCCGATCTTCAGCTTCACCGTGGCCTCCGACCAGAGTTCGCTGCCGTGACGCTCGACCATCACGCGGTAGCTCTCCACTTCGAACAGCGCGCGGCGCTGGCCCAGATGTTTTTCCACCAGCAGGCGGAACGAAGCGTCGGCGGCCTCGTACTCGTAGCCGCGAAACTCGCGCTCCTTCAGCTCCTCGATCAGACCCTTCATCTCCGGGCGCTTCTCATCGAGCTCAAGACCGAGTTCCTTGGCCTTGAGCGCGAGGCTGCTGCGGCCCGCCATGTCGGATACGAGGACGCGCGTGCGGTTGCCCACCAGGGCCGGGTCGATGTGCTCGTAGCTGCGCGCGACCTTCTGCGCGGCGTTGGCGTGGAGCCCGCCCTTGTGCGCGAAGGCCGACTGGCCCACGAACGGGGCCTTCGGGTCGGGACGGAGATTGGCGAGTTCGTCGAAAAACAGCGAGAGATCGCGGAGCTGGCCGAGGTTGGCCGCGCAGCGCGCAGTGCGGTCCATCTTCAGAAAGAGATTTGGCAGCACCGTGGTCATGTTGGCGTTGCCCACGCGTTCGCCATAGCCGTTGGCCGTGCCCTGCACGAGCGTCGCGCCGGCCCCGACTCCCGCCAGCGTGAGTGCGACCCCGAGGCCGCCGTCGTTGTGACAATGCACGCCGACCTTCTCGGCGCCGAATTCCTTCACCGCCCGGGCGACGATGTCCTTGAACTCGTCGACGAGGGTGCCGCCGTTGGTATCGCACAACGTGAGATTGCTCGCCCCGCCGCGCAGGGCGGCGGCGAGGGTACGGAGCGCGTAATCGGGGTCGGACTTGTAGCCGTCGAAAAAGTGCTCGGCGTCGTAGATGACCTCACGGCCCTGGGCGACGAGGTAGCGGGCGGAGTCCTCGATCATCGCGAGGTTCTCCTCGAGCGTGGTGCGGAGGATCTCGGTGACGTGGAGGGTCCACGTCTTGCCCACGATGGTCGTCACGGGCATGGCGCTGTCGAGGAGGGTGCGGAGCTGGGCATCCTCATCGGCCTTGGCGCCGGCGCGGCGGGTGGAGCCGAACGCCGCGAGCCGGGCATGCTTCAGCTTCAGGTTCTTCGCCTCCTGAAAGAAGGTGATGTCGCGCGGATTGGAGCCGGGGAAACCGCCCTCGATGTAATCCACGCCAAAGG
>JAPLTR010000111.1 GCA_026398065.1 Verrucomicrobiota bacterium
GCTTCTCCGCGCGCCAAAGCCACCGGAGCGCGTCGGGAAAGATCGAGCCGCCGTGCTGGCTGTTGTGGCCGTAGCCCTCCCCGAAATCGAGGCGCGCATCGTAGCCCATGTACTTCAGCGCGGCGTGCATCTGCTGGTTGGCGATCGGCCATTTGCCGAACGGGTTGTCGAGGTCGCCGCTGGAATCCTGCTGGAAGACCCGGATGGGCTTGCGCTCGGTCTTGCGGATGAGCGACGGGTAGGCGTCGCCGCCGGCGAGGTTGACGAAGCTGCCGACGGTCGAGAGCACCTTGCGAAACTGGTCGGGCCGCTCCCACGCCACGGTGAACGCCGCGATGCCGCCGCTGCTCGATCCCGCGATGGCGCGCTTCTCCGGGTCATGGGACAGGGGATACTGTTTCTCGACCTCGGGGAGGATTTCCTCGAGGAGGAAACGCGCGTAGCGGTCGCCGAGGGAGTTGTACTCGAGGCTGCGGTTGCTGGCGCCGGCGCCTTTCTTCGGGGGGCCTTTCGAGGGATCGTTGCCGGGGTTGACAAAGATGGCGACGGTCACCGGCATCTCGCCTTTCGCGATGAGGTTGTCGAAGACGATCGGGACGCGCCAGGTGCCCTTCGCTCCGATGTACCCGCCGCCGTCCTGAAAGACCATCACGGCGGCGCTCCCGTCGGGCTTGTACTGGGCGGGGACGTAGATCCACCAGTCGCGGGTGGTGTAGGGGAACACGGTGGATTTCCACGCGGCCTGGGGCATGACCTTGCCGTGCGGGACATCGGCATGCTCCTCGTGGTCGGGCGTGGGGACGAAGCCCTCGGCGGCGGGGAGGGCGGAGGGGGTGGCCGCAAGGGCGGCGAAAGAGAGGGCGAGGGCGAGCGGTCGGAGGGAGAAAGTCATGGCGGGGTGGGAGGCGGCGTGGGTTGGCGGGGCGACCGGGCGGTCGGGCAGGGGAGGGCTTACTCCTTCGGCCAGTCGCGCCAGAGCCAGCGGAGGGTGTCTTGCGGATGAGGCCGGGGTAAACGTAGCCGCCGCGGATATTGGTGTAGCTGCCGATGTGGCTGATGACCTTGCGAAACTGGTCGGGCCGCTCCCACGCCACCGTGAAGGCCGCGATCGCCCCGGAACTGTTGCCGACGACGGCACGGCCGGCGGGATCGGCCGTGATATTCAGGCCCTTCGTGGCCACCGGGAGGAGTTCATCGAGGAGAAACCGCGTGTTGGCATCGCCGAGGGAATCGTACTCGAAGCTCCGGTTGCTGCGCGGCTTGGCGGTGGACTGGGTGGCGGCAAAGGTGCCGGGGTTGATCCCGACCGCGATGGTCACCGGCATTTCCTTTCGGGCGATGAGATTGTCGAACACCACCGGCACGCGGAATTGTCCGTCGGCCCTGAGGAAGCCTCCTCCGTCGAAGAATACCATGAGACAGGCGGGTTTCGCCGGGTCGTACTGCTTGGGCACGTACACGAAATACTCGTGCGTGGTGCCGGGAAAAACGCGGCTGGTGTCAAACGTGCCCCGGGTCGTCTCACCGTGGGGCACGGCGGGATTGGGCTGGGAGTCGGGGCCGGGCTGATAGTCGTCGGCGGCGCGCAGGGGCAGACGATCCGTCTCGGGCAGCGGGATCGCGTTGATGTCGGTCCGGGAGAAGAATCCGAATTTGCCCTCGGAGATTTCGGCCGGGAGGCTCGCGATCGGCTTCTTGCACCGGAAGAGGAACATCAGCCAGTGCGACTGGCCCTCGTAGGCCTTCTCGGCGATCATGGCAAAGAGGTGGAGGTCCGCCGTCGTCACCACATGGCCGGTCTCCTCGTGGGTCTCGCGGACGGCGCACTCGAAAGGCGATTCGCCGATGGCGGTCTCCAGTTTTCCACCGATCGGGCTCCACGCCCCGAGGTTGGGCGCCTTGGCGCGGAGGAGCAGCAGGTGTTCGCCGGCGGTGTTTTCCAAGAAAACCAGCACAGCAATTTTGTAGGCGAGAGGCGGCGTC
>JAPLTR010000154.1 GCA_026398065.1 Verrucomicrobiota bacterium
GAGGCGCAGGCGGGCGGGTCAGGCTCGTTTGCCGAACTGCACGCGTGGACGGCCGCCCACCTCGCCGACGACCTCCGGGTCGAGCGGCTGGCGGAACAGGCCGGGATGTCGCCGCGGACCTTCGCCCGCGTGTACGCGGCCAAGTCCGGCCGCACGCCGGCCAAGATGGTGGAGGCCATGCGCCTCGAGGCGGCCTGCCGCGCCCTCGAGGAGACGAACCAGCCCCTGAAAACCATCGCCGGGACCACCGGCTACGTGGAGGAGCAGAACCTGCGGCGGGTGTTTCTGCGCAAACTGGGCATCACCCCCTCGCAATACCGCAGCCGGTTTTCGACCCACGCCCCGACGGCGCGGACCTCCCGGCCGCGCCCCGCGAAAAAGCGTTCCGCCCGATGAGCGCCGTGGCCCAATTGGAACTCAAGGTTCCGCCCGTCGCGGTCTGGCTCGCCGTCGCGCTCGGCATGAAACTCTCGACGTATGTCGCCCCGCGCCTGGCGGTTGGCTGGCTGCACCAGCCGGGCCTCGGTCTGGCGCTGGGCCTCGGCGGCGTGGGGATCGCCGTGCTCGGGGTGGTTTCCTTCCGGCGGGCGCGCACGACCGTCGATCCGCGCTATCCGCACAAAATGACCGCGCTGGTCACCTCCGGCCTCTACCGTGTCACCCGCAACCCGATGTATCTCGGGATGCTCCTGGCCCTCGCGGGATGGGCCTGCGGACTCGGTCAGCTCCTGCCGTGGCTCTTTCTGCCGCTCTTCATCGCCTACCTGAACCGCTTTCAAATTGTCCCCGAGGAGCGCGCGCTCGCCGCGAGGTTCGGGGAAGCGTTCGCGGCATATCGCGCGCGCGTCCGTCGCTGGCTCTAGCCTCAACCCAACTCCTCCCATGCCCGCCCTCATCGGTATTCTCCTTGCCCTCGCCGTCGCGGCGTTCGGCCGCCTCGCCGGCTTCGACCGCGACCGGGCCTTTTATCCGACGGTCCTCATCGTCGTCGCCTCCTACTACGATCTCTTCGGGGTGATCGGCGGATCGACCCACGCCCTGCTGCTCGAAAGCGGCGTCGCGGCCGTCTTCCTCGTCCTCGCCTGGCTGGGGCACCGCCATTCGACGTGGATCGTCGTCGCCGGGCTGTTCGCGCACGGCGTCTTCGATTTCTTCCACGGCCACGTGATCGCCAACCCGGGCCTCCCGGTCTGGTGGCCGCCGTTCTGCCTCGCCTACGACGTCACGGCGGCGGGGCTGCTCGCGTGGCTGACGCTCCGCCAACGGCGCACCGCCTGACGGCGACCAGCCGGCGGGGTGCCCCGGTCAGGGGCGGAACAAGGAGGGAGACTGAAGCGGTCCGGGGTGATGTGATACCACATGTGCTCTAAAGCAACTATTTTGTTGCTTTATTCTATATAAATGCGACCATGGCCGCCGCAGATGAAAATGCGCAGACCAGCCGCGAAAGGCGAGGAAACGGTCCGACCGACGGACCGGGGCCTCGGCGCGTCTCCGAACGTCCCACCGGGCCGGCGGCCTCCGGCCAAATCCGACCAAATCCGAGTAAATCCGACCAGATCAAGGTGGATCAAGGCTCCCGGCAGATGTCTCCCTGATCGCGATCCGCGCGCAGCCGCGTCTTCCGCGGAAAAGGCCGGGGGCTCTCCCCTCCATGCCGGACCGCACCGCAACCGGTGCGGCGACCACGGCCAGCACCGCGGGGATCGCGGAGAATCCGACCAAATCCGAGTAAATCCGACCAGATCAAGGTGGATCATGGCTCCCGGCGGATGTCTCCCTGGTCGCGGTCCGCGCGCAGCCGCGTCTTCTACGGAAAAGGCCGGGGGCGCTCCCCTCCCTGCCGGACCGCGCGAAAACCGGTGCGGCGACCAAGGCCAGGACCTCGGGGATCGCGGGGAATCCGATCAGATCGCACCAAATCCAAGTAAATCCAACCCGATCCGACCACCGGGAGAAATCCGCCGTGGGCCCCGTCCGGCGGTGACGCGCATCGGGCGCGACAAACGCCGGGAGGAAGCCATACTCCGACCATGAACTTTCGCGATCTCTCCGAACCACAGATACTCGCGCTGGCCATTTCGGCGGAGGAAGAGGACGGCCGTATCTATGCGGACTTCGCCGAGGCGCTGCGCGGGGAGTTCCCCGCCACGGCCGGCCTGTTCGCGGCCATGGCAGAGGAGGAGTCCGGCCACCGCCACCGGCTGATCGAGCTCTATCGCCAGAAATTCGGCGAACACATCCCGCTCCTCCGGCGCGAGGATGTGCGCGGTTTCTACACCCGGGGAGCGCGCCCCCTCGCCCTCGGAATCCGGCCGGAGCGGGCGCGGGCCGAGGCCGCGCGGATGGAGATCCAGTCGCGTAATTTCTACCAGCAGGCCGCGCGCCTGGCGCGCGACGCCTCGGTCCGCCAGCTGCTCGGCGACCTCGCGGCCGAGGAGGGCAAGCACGAGGCGCTGGCCGAGGGGATCAACGCGCGGCAGGCGGCGGAGGGGCAGATCGCACAGGAGCACGACTCCGCGCGGCGTTCGTTTGTGCTCCAGATCGTCCAGCCGGGACTCGCCGGACTCATGGACGGCTCGGTCTCGACGCTCGCGCCGCTGTTTGCCGCCGCGTTTGCCACCAACAACACGGCGGAGACGTTCCGGGTCGGCCTCGCGGCGTCGGTCGGCGCGGGGATCAGCATGGGCTTCGCCGAGGCGCTGTCGGACGACGGCAAGATCAGCGGCCGCGGCACGCCGCTGCTGCGCGGCACCGTCTGCGGGCTGATGACCACGCTCGGCGGCATCGGCCACACCCTCCCCTACCTGATCGGCAACTTTCACACGGCCACCGTCCTCGCCATCGCCGTCGTGCTCATCGAGCTCGCCGCGATCTCGTGGATCCGCTGGCGGTACATGGACACCTCGCCACTCGCCGCCACGACCCAGGTCGCGGTCGGGGGCGCCCTGGTGTTCGCGGCGGGCTGGCTGATCGGTTCAACCTGAGCCGGCGCTCCGGGGCCAGCCCGGCAGCGGGCGGCCGGCGACCACGTTCTTTGACATCACCCCACGGCCTGCGCCCCACCGCGGCGAGTGCGACCATTCCAGACGAAAAAACAGCCGCGGTCGCCGGCAAACGGACCGTGGTCCGTTCGCTGGCGCTCGCAGCTGCTTCACTTCGCAACCGGGAAGATCCCGGGCGCCGGGACCCTTCGCGGGTCAGGCCTGTTTCTGCCGGGACACGTGATGACGCGCGTGGTTCGCGGTGCCCGAGGCCGGCTGGGTCGCGATCAGGCGCTGGCGCGAGGCGGCGTTGGCCGAGGCCTTGGGATCGGCCACCTCGTGCAGCACCAGCGGCTTCACGATGTTGAGCGCAAGCTTCGTGCCCGCCGGACGCAGTTTGATTTTGGAAGGCATCGGTTCGTCGATGAAAACGATCAAGGGATCGGTCAGCCGGATCAGCCCTTGACGGTCATGGAATTGTTCACGGTCTTCGCGCCGCGGACGTCCTGGGCGAGCTTCGTGACGAGGGACTTCTCGGCGTCAGAGGAGGCTTCGCCGGTGATCACGACCACGCCGTCGTTGGTGGTGACCTTGGTCTTCAGGGCGCTGGTGGACTTGTGGCTGAGCAGCGCGTACTTCACCTGGCTGGTCACGGAGGCGTCGTCGATCTTCTCGCCCATGGTCTCGCCGGAGTCGGCCTTGGCCTGCACCTCGATCTGGTTGCGGACCGACTTCACGCCGTCGATGTCCTTGGCGTAAACCTCGGTGAGCTCCTTCTGCGCGGCGTTGTCGGCCGTGCCGGTCAGGGTGACGACCCCGTCCGTCACCGCGACCTTGGTCGTGGCGGCGCTGACGTTGCCCTTGACGAGCAGGCGGCTGCGGATCTTGAGGGCCATCCACGAATCGGACTTCTCCGGGTAGGTGGACTTGATCTTGATCTCGTTCTTCACGGCGGTGACGCCCGGGAGATTCTCGACGGTGTCCTCGGCGAGGGCCTTGTCCTCGCGGTCCTGCACGGTGCCGGTGAGGGTGACGACGCCGTCGCTGGCCTTCACCTTGATGTGGTTTTCAAGGACGGTGCGGTAGTTGTAGGAGGCCTTGGCGGCGGACTCGATCTTGCGGTCGGTTTCGGACGAGGCGAACAGCGCGATCGGGCTGGCGGCGAGGAGAAGCAGGGCGGTGAGTGTTTTGGTTTTCATGGAGTTGAGCGGTCCAAGATACGCGCAATCCGCCGGCGCCGATATGGGGCGGTGACCTACCCTGAGGCCGCGGGGCGGGACGCCGGTATCCCTGATCTCGATACACGAGGCCCCTCCCCGGGCCCGCCATTGGTATCTACACTTTGAATACACAGGGTCCTCCGGGCACAAAAAGGCCCCGCGGAGATCCGCGGGGCCGGGGACGGAGTCAGGCGACCGGCCTTACGGGAGGTCGTAGACCTCGATCAGCGCCACGCCCTCGGTGTTGGCGACGCCGGAGACCTGCACGGTGTACGTGCCGGGCTGCAGCGTGATGAGGAGGGCGGCGTCCCTGCTGCCGGCCTGGAGCGCAAACGCCCCGGACTGCGCGGCGGCGAGGACGAGCTGGGCCGCCGTGTTCGTGCCGGTGCCCCAGTTGTCGTTGCTGGCGATCTGCGTGCCGCCCGCGAAGACTGCGATCGCCGGATCGGCGAGGACGCTGCCGACGCCGAAGACCGTCAGGGTCGGGCCGACGCCGCGGATGAGCAGGGTCTTCGGGGCGTTGCCCACGATGACCAGGCCGGCGATGA
>JAPLTR010000223.1 GCA_026398065.1 Verrucomicrobiota bacterium
TGGGCCGACTTCTGGAGCGGCCCGCCCTTTGTCGTGTACGGCCACACCTCGCGACCCGAGATCTACAAACTCAAATGGTCGCTCGGCATCGACACCGCCTGCTGCATGGGCGGCTCGCTGACCGCCTACATCCTGCCCGAAAAACGTTTCGTCCAGGTCAAAGCCCGCCAACGCTATTTCACGTGATACCTCCCTCGCCTCCCACCGGCACCCTCTTGCTCTGCATCGACCTGCAGCCCGTCTTTGTCCGGGCTGTCGCCGACGGTGCGCGGGTCCAGCGCCGTTGCGAATTCGCCGTCGCCGCCGCGACCGGTCTGGGCCTGCCCGTCGCCTTCACGGAACAGGTGCCGCAGAAACTGGGCGGTACCGCGCCGGAACTGCTCGCGCTCGCCCCGGGCGCGCCCGTGTTGGCGAAGGAGACCTTTTCGGCGCTCGCCTCCGATTCCATCCGGGAGGCGTTGCTGTCGCGCGAGAAGGTCGAGCACCTCCTCCTCTGCGGCATCGAGACGCCCATCTGTGTCTACCAGACCGCCATCGCCGCGCTGGCGGAGGGCCTGCACGTCACGTTGCTCAGCGATGCCATCGGTGCCCGGCGCCCGGACGACGCCGACGCCTGTCTCGCAGCGCTGCGCCACGCCGGCGCGCACGTGCTGCCGTCCGAGACCGTGTTCTACGCGCTGCTCCACGACGTGAAACATCCGTTTTTCAAGAGCTACACCCAACTCGTCAAATCCCATGCCTGATTCGCCCATGCTTTCCTCCGTCCGCGACCTGAAGGCACCTGGCACCGAGGCCAATGGCCGGCCGTTTGCGAGCCTGCTCGTCGTCAAGAAACTCGCCGCGAAGACGGCCTCGAACGGCAATCCGTTTTTCAGCATCGACCTCGGCGACCGCACGGGGTCGTTCGGCTGCACCGTTTTCTCCGACAACCCCGCCTTCGAGGCCCTCAAGGCCGGGGGCGAAGGCGCGGTCGTCCGCATCGAGGGCAAGATCGATTTCTACCAGGGTCGGCTTTCGCCCAAAATCGCCCGGGCGGATGTGCTGACCGAGGACCAGCTCGGCGCGCCCGGCCTGTTGGAGAATCTGGTCGAGGTCGCGCCCGAAAATTCCGAGGAGTTGTGGGCCGAGTTCAACACCTTCATCGAGCGCATCGCTCATCCCGAGTTGCGCGCGACGGTCCGGGCGGTGTTCGACGAGATTGGCGACAACTTCAAGTGGTGTCCCGCCGCGGTGGCCATGCACCACGCCTACCGCCATGGACTGCTCGAGCACACCACGCACATGGCGCGTGCGTGCCAGGCGCTCCTGCCGCTCTATCCCGAGGTCCATGTCGATCTCGCGATGGCGGGTATTCTCCTCCATGACACGGGCAAGGTGATCGAGTACGAGGGCACGCTCGCCACGAAACGAAGCCGCCGCGGCATCTTGCAGGGCCACGTCGTGCTGGGCTACCAGCTTGCCCGCAAGGCGGGGATGAAGGCCAAGCTGTCGCCGGAAATGCTCGAACGCCTCGAGCACATCATCCTCTCCCACCAGGGCGAACCCGAGTGGGGCGCGGCGGTGTATGCCGCAACCCCCGAGGCGGTGTTCGTCTCGATGATCGACAACCTCGACGCGAAGATGGGCATGGTTCAGCGCGCGCTCCGGCAGGCCGCCGAAGGCGACGAATTCTCCGAGCGCCTGCCCGGGCTGAGTTCGCAATTGCTGACACGCAAGCCGCCGCAGTAGGACGGCCAGGCTAGCTCAGGTGCTGGATGATGCTCACCAGCGGGAGGAAGAGCGCGATGACGATCGTGCCGACCATGACGGCCATGAACACGATCATGATGGGCTCGATGATCGAGGTCAGGCCGGCGACCGCGTTGTCAACATCCTCGTCGTAAGTGTCCGCGATGCGCGTCAGCATGTCGGGCAGCGCGCCGGTCTCCTCACCGACCTCGATCATGCTCGTCACCATCCCGGGGAAAATCCGGGTGGATTCGAGCGGCTTGGCGACATTGTCGCCCTCCTTGACGCGGAAAACAGATCGCCGATGACCGGCATGTGGATCAGCAGCCAGTCGATGATCCGGCGGCCGAACCGGGTCTTGGCGAAAAATTTGAAGCAAAAGTAGGCCGCCACGCTTCCGCCGATGGCGACACCGTAGTGGTTCTTCAGGAAATTGCTCACATCGAGCAGTCCCTGGGTCAGCGCGGGGAGCGGCTGGCCCTTCAGCAGGCCGGTGAAGATCTCCTGGAACTTCGGAACGACAAAGATCATCAGCACCGAAACGATGGCCAGCGCGACCGAAACGATGATGACCGGGTAGATCATCGCCGACTTCACCTTGCCCTTGATTTTCTCGGCCTTCTCCATGAACACGGAGAGGCGCTCCAGCACCGTGCCCAGCACGCCGCCCGCTTCGCCGGCCTTGATCATGTTCACGTACAGGCGGTCGAAGACGCGCTCATGGGCGGCGAGCCCGTCGGAAAAATTGCCGCCGGACCGGATGGTGTCGGCGATCTGCTCCAGCACCTGCTTGAAGGCCGGACGTTTTTCCTGGCGGGACAAGACCTCCAGGCTGCGGAGAATCGGCATACCCGCCTTCACCAGGGTCGAAAGCTGGCGCGTGAACACCGCGGCACCCTTGGTATTGATCTCCTTGCCGAAGGAACGCCGCGCCTTCTTGCGCGCACCGGCGCCCGTCGCGTAGGACGTGGCGGCGGCCTTGCCCACCGCCTTCGCTTCGAAGGTCGAGGAAGTGAGGATGGACGGCGTCGGGGGTGGGACGGTGAGTTTCGCCATGGCGGTCAGGTGTATTTGATGACTTCCTCGATGGACGTATGGCCGTCGAAGATCGCGCGCAGTCCGTCGTCGCGCAGCGTGCGCATGCCCTGTTCGATGGCCTTCTGTCGGATCACGAGTGTCGAGGCCTTTTCGCCGATAAGGTCGCGCACGGCCTCGCTCATCCGCAGCCACTCGTAGATACCGAGGCGGCCGCGATAGCCGGATTGCGAACAGACCGGGCACCCCTTGCCGTAGAAAAACTGCCGGTTGCCGACATTTTCCGGCGTGATGCCCAGCGGCTTGATCAAATCCGCCGGGGGCGTGTAAGACGTGCGGCACTGCACGCAGACGCGACGCACGAGACGCTGCGCGAGAACGGCCTCAAGGGATGAGGCGATAAGGAAGGGTTCGACGCCCATGTCCACGAGACGGGTGACGGCGCCCGCCGAGTCGTTGGTATGCAGCGTGGAAAGCACCAGGTGGCCCGTCAGCGAGGCCTGGATGGCGATCTGCGCCGTCTCCAGATCGCGGATCTCACCGACCATGATCACGTCGGGGTCCTGGCGGAGGAAGGAACGGAGTGCGGCGGCAAAGGTGAGGCCCACGAGCGGATTCACCGGCACCTGCATGATGCCCTCGATCTCATACTCGACCGGGTCTTCCGCGGTGAGGAGCTTGAGGTCGGCGGTGTTGATGATGCGCAGGCCGCTGTAGAGCGTGGTGGTCTTGCCGGAGCCCGTCGGGCCGGTGACGATGAAAATGCCGTTGGGGCGGTGGACGATTTCCTGGATGCCGTCGAACACGTCCTTGGGCATGCCAAGCTGGGAAATGTCGAGCTGCACTGCCGACTGGTCGAGCACGCGGAGCACGACGCTCTCGCCAAACTGCGTGGGCAGCGTCGAGACGCGCAGGTCAACCTGCCGTCCGCCGATGGTGATTTTGATGCGGCCGTCCTGCGGAATGCGGCGCTCGGCGATGTTGAGCGAGGCCAGGACCTTGATACGCGAGAGAATCGGCAGCGACAGGGCCTTGGGCGGCGGCGCCATCTCGTAGAGCGCGCCGTCGATGCGGTAGCGGATCTTGAATTCGTGCTCGAAGGGCTCGAAATGAATGTCGCTCGCCTTGTCGCGGATGGCCTGGCCGATGACGAGATTGACGAAGCGGATGATGGGCGTCTGCTCGGCCATCGACTCGATGTCCCGCTCCGAGAGGTCGCGGCCCTCGGCCGGAAGATTGCCCGAGTTGATCTCCTGTAGGACGTCGTCGATGCTGGCCTCGTCCTCGCCGTAGTGCTGCTTGATCTGCACGTCGATCTTGTCGGGATCGGCGAAGAAGAGCCGGACGTTGCGGCCCAGCGCGAAGGTGAGGTCGTCGATCGCCTGCGTGTTGAAGGGATCGCTGACGAGTAGGTCGATGTTCTGCGAGTCGGCGCTCAGAGGCATGACCCCGTAGTCGCGTGCGAGCTTGCCATTGAGCGCCGCGATGGCCTCGCCGGGAAACTGCACCGGCAGATCCGTGAGATAGTCGTAGCCGAGATGCTCGGCGATGCGGTGCAGTAAGGAAGACCGCTCGATGATCCCGAGATCGATGACCACGTCAGCCAGCGGCTTGCCGGTGGCCTTGTGTTCCTCGTTGAGTTCGTCGAGTTGCGCCGGTTCGACGAGCTTGTGCTCTTTCAGGAACTCGTAGATGGCGGGGCTGTGGCTGGGGAACATCAGGCGGGGCTCGGTGCGGTTGGGGCGGTCAGACCTCGCGGAGTTTGACGCCCATCTTGAGGAAGTTTTCGCGCATGACGTTCGGGTCCTGCGCCTTTTCAAGCGCTTCGTCGGGCGCGACGAGTTCGCGGTTCACCAGACTCATGAGATGCGTGTCCATCGTGATCATGCCCAGCTGGGCTCCGGTCTGGATGTCAGACGTAATGAGGAAGGTTTTGTTTTCACGAATCAGCGCGCCGATGGAGGTCGTGTTGATCATGATCTCGTAGCCGGCGATGCGGCCGCCGCCGATCTTCTTGCACAGCACCTGGGAGATGACCGCGACCAGCGACGAGGCGAGCTGGGTGCGGATCATGTCCTTCATATTGGCCGGAAACGCGTCCACGATGCGGTCCACGGTCTTCGCGGCGCTGTTGGTGTGCAGCGTCCCGAAGACCAGGTGACCGGTTTCGGCGGCGCTGATCGCGGCCTCGATCGTCTCGAGGTCGCGCATTTCACCGACAAGGATCACGTCAGGGTCCTGGCGGAGCGCGCGGCGGATCGCCTCGGAAAAGCTCGGCACGTCCACATGCACCTCACGCTGGGTGACGACGCAACGTTTGTGGTTATGGTAGTACTCGATCGGGTCCTCGATCGTGATGATATGGCCGTCGCGCGCCTCGTTGATGTAATTTACCATCGAGGCCAGGGTCGTGGACTTGCCCGAGCCGGTCGGCCCGGTGACCAGGATCAGTCCGCGCGGACGGTAGAGCAGCTCGCGAATCTTGTCCGGCAGACCAATGTCGCGCAGTCCGAACATTTTGTAGGGAATCTGGCGCAGGACCATGCCGTAGTTGCCCTTGCTCTTGAGCACGCTGACGCGGAAGCGGGCCTTTTCGCCGAAGGCGAACCCGAAGTCGGCGCCGCCGTTGAGCTTCACATTGCTGATGTGGCCGTCGGGGGTGATCGACTGCATCAGCTTCTCGGTGTCACCCGGAGTGAGTGCCGGGCCGTCAATGGGCGTCATGCTGCCGCTGAGCCGGAGGGTCGGCGGCTGGCCGACGGAAAGATGAAGGTCGGACGCGCCCTGATCCACCATCAGGTCCAGCAGGTCATTCATGTCATAGCTCATGGGGCTCCTTGGTTGAGGGATTGGGCTTAAGCGGCGTCGCCGACGGTGATCGAAACGACCTCTTCAATGGTGGTCAAACCGGCGGTGACCTTCCGCGTGCCGTCCTCGCGCATCGTGCGCATGCCGTTGGAGCGGGCTTTTTCGCGCAACTTGGCGCCGCCGGCCCCCTCGTAGATCATCTTCTGGATTTCTTCGTTGATGACGAAAATCTCGAAGATGCCCATGCGGCCGCGGTAGCCCGTGGCATTGCAGTTGGTGCAGCCGTCGCCCTTCGCAAACGTCGCGGTCGAGGCCTGCGCCGGGTTGATGTTGAGCGAGCGCAGCTCCTGCGGCGTCGGCGTCATCGGACGCTTGCACTTCGAGCAGATCTTGCGGACAAGGCGCTGGGCCATCGCGCAGCGGAGCGAGGTCGAGACGAGAAACGGCTTCACCCCGATGTCGATGAGACGGGTGATCGCGCCGGGCGCGTCGTTGGTGTGCAGCGTGGAGAACACCATGTGGCCGGTGAGCGAGGCGTTGATGGCGATTTCGGCGGTCTCCAGATCGCGAATTTCGCCGACCATCACGATGTTGGGCGCCTGGCGCAGCATGGCGCGGAGCGCCGACGCAAACGTCATGCCGACGTCATGGCGCACCGGCACCTGGTTGATGCCGTTCAACTGGTACTCCACCGGGTCCTCGACCGTGATGATCTTGCGGTCGGGCTTGTTGATGAAGTGCAGGCAGCCGTAGAGCGTCGTCGTCTTGCCGGAGCCCGTCGGGCCGGTCACCAGCAGAATGCCGTCCGGCAGCGTGATGAGACGCTCGAAGGTCATCGCGTCGTCACGAAAGAAGCCGAGCTCGGGCAGACCGAGGGTGAGTCCCTCCTTGTCGAGAATACGCATCACGATGCTCTCGCCGTGCGCGGTGGGCAGCGATGACACGCGCAGGTCGAGTTGCTTTCCGCCCACCTGGATCTGGATGCGGCCGTCCTGCGGCTTGCGCTTCTCGGCGATCGAAATGTTCGCCATGATTTTCAGGCGCGAGATGATCGAAAGCTGCAGGCGCTTCGGCGGGTTCTCCACCTCGAGCAGCACGCCGTCGATGCGATAGCGGACGCGGAACCGCTTCTCCAGCGGCTCGAGATGGATGTCCGAAGCGCGGCGCTGGATCGCCTCAAACATGATCTGGTGGACCAGCTTGATGATCGGGCCGTCGGCCTCGGTGTTGCTGGAATTGCCTGCGCCGTCGGCCTCCGTCGTCACCGCTGAGGCATCGCCGGCCGCTCCGGTCACGGAGAGGTCGTTGAGCAGGTCGTCAATGGAGTTGGCGTCCTTGCCGTAGAAGCGGTTGATCGCGTCCGTGACATCCTCGGGCGTGGCGACGCACGGCTCGATGGTGAGTTTCACCATGTGGCCGAGGGCGTCGATGCCGTCGGTGTCGAGCGGATCGGCGACGGCGACACGCAGCGTCTGGCCCTCGCGTTGGAGCGGGAGCAGGCGGTAGCGGGCCGCCACGGCCCGCGGCACGAGTTCCAGCGTGTCGCCCGTCACGCGGACGTTGGTCATGTCGGGCGCCATCTGCATCCCAAATTCCGCCGCGAGCAGTTCCGCGACCTTCCGTGAATTGATCGCCCCCAGTCCGATCAAGGTGTCGAGCAGCCGCGGCGCCGGGGTCGCCAGGTCAGTGTGACCGGCGACCGCGGCGCGCGCCGCCTCCACCTGCGCCCCGGTCAGCAACCGTCGGTCAAGCGCGAGCTGGATGATGAACTCGTCGGCGGCGGCGGGATTTTGGGAGACAGGGGTGCTGGGGGTCATCGCGCTGGCGGGGAATTACTGGCGGGCGAGGCTGAGGAGGAACTCGGCGTTTGATTTCGTCTTCTTGAGGCGGGTGATGAGCATCTCCATCGACTCGATCGGGCCGAGGCCCTGCATCGCGCGGCGGAGCCCGTAGATGCGCTGCAGCTCCTCCGGGTGATAGATGAGCTCTTCTTTGCGGGTGCCGGAACGGTCGATATTGATCGCCGGGAAGATGCGGCGCTCGACGAGGCCGCGGTCGAGATGGAGCTCGCTGTTGCCCGTGCCCTTGAACTCCTCGAAGATGATCTCGTCCATGCGCGACCCCGTGTCGATGAGGGCGCTGGCGATGATCGTGAGGCTGCCGCCGCCCTCGATGTTGCGCGCGGACCCGAAGAAGCGTTTCGGCTTCTGGAGCGCGTTGGACTCGAGGCCGCCGGACATCGTCTTGCCGCCATTGCCGCTGAGGGCGTTGTAGGCGCGGGCGAGACGGGTGATCGAATCGAGCAGGATGACGACGTGCTCGCCCTGCTCGACGCGGCGCCGGCAAATCTCGATCACCATCTCGGCGCAGTGGATGTGGCTTTCGGGCGTCTCGTCGAAGTTGGACGAAACGACCTCGCCCTTGGTGTGGCGCTTGAAATCCGTGACTTCCTCGGGGCGCTCGTCGATCAGGAGAAGGATGAGCTTCACCTCGGGGCTGTTGGCGGAAATCGAGTTGGCGATATTTTGCAGCAACACCGTTTTGCCGGTGCGCGGGGGCGCGACAATGAGACCGCGCTGGCCGAAGCCGATGGGCGTGAGGATATCCACGGCGCGCATCGAGACGTCCTTCGGATGGATTTCCTCGGACTCGAGCAGAATGCGCTTCAGCGGATAGTACGGGACGAGCTCCTCGAACGGGGTGACGTTCGCGATCTTGTCAGGCTCCATGCCCATGACCGAAACGACGCTGACCACGGAGGGGCAGCGTTCGCCGGGCTGAGGCGCCTGCAGGACGACCTCGACCTTGTGACCGCGCTTGAGGCCGTAGCGTTTGACGAGGCTCTCCGGGAGATAGGCGTCGTCGGGATAGAGGCGGTAGTTGACGTGCTCGTGGACGACGAACGAGCCACGGTCCGTGACGTCGATATAGCCGCGGTCACGGATCACGCGCTTGCTGGCCGCCGCAGTGGCGAAGATCTGCGTGAGCAGCTGCCGACGGGTGGGCGCGCCTTCGAAGCTGACGCCGAAACGCCGCGCAAAGGCGGTGAGCTCGGCCAGCGGAAACGCGTACAGCTCGTGGACCCACAGGGGGTCGCCCGCGCCGGACGACAGTTCGTTGGCGAGCGCATCGAGGGCCGCGAGATCGTTGAAGCGGGACGGGTTCGGCAGATCGCCGAAAACCGGAGTGTTGCTCGGTGGCGGGGGCTGGGGCGGATGCTGCTCGCGACCGCCATGGCCGCCACCGCCTCCTCCACCGCCACCACCGGGGCCGCCGGGCTGCCAATTTCCACCACCGCCGACATGGCGACCGCGCTTGCGTTTGCCGTGCTTCCAGAATTCGCGACCACCCTCGCCGCCTTGCCCACCGCCACCCTGGGCACCACCGCCGCCTTGGTTGCCGCCGCGGTCCTGCCATTCGCGGCGACCACCGCCGCCACCGTGCGGTTGCTGCTGCCCGCCGCCGCCATTGCCGCCACCACCGCCTTGGGCAGGTGCCGACGGATTGGCCGGGCCAGAAGAGGCGGAAGGACTGGCGGGGGCCGGCTGTTGGGATCCCCCACCCTGCTGCGACGAAGGAACAAAGTCGGGTCGCTCCCCGCGATTCTCGGAGGCGCCGCTCTCGGCGCGATCCGGCTGCTCTTGGCGCCGCTCGGGCTCCCGTTCGCGCGACTCGGCGGGCTGGGAGGGCGGGGGCGTGGGAACCGGGGCCGGACGAGGGGGCTCCGGAGCGGGCGCCGGTGCTTCAAAACGGAATTCCGGCGTCGAAGGCGCCGCCGGGGGCTCAGCCCGTTCGGGGCGTTCGGCCCGCTCCGGGCGCGGTGCGCGCTCGGACTTCTCCGGACGCTCCGCTTTCTCGGCCTTGGGCGCTTTGGCCGCCTTGGGTGCTTTTTCGGCTTTCGCGGCGCTCGGCTTGCGAGTGCGCGGGGCGGCCGGGCGGCGCGTTTTCTTGGTTTCGCCAGCTGCGCTGGCAGACGATGTGTCGTCGGATTTGGGAGGGAGGGCCATGTAGGGTTTCGGTAAAGAGACGGCGGGCGCCCGAGCGTCAGACGCGCGGCGCATGAGGAGGTTTCAAGACTGCCGGGTGAGAGTTTGGATCAAGTGGTCGACTTCAACCTCCAAGAACCCGGGTGACCCCTCATTCCATAGGATAAAGTCGGCTAGCTCGATTTTCCGCTCCAGCGGCAGTTGCGTTAAGATTCGCTGCCCGGCGAGCCCGCGCGGAAGGCCGCGTCGCTCCAGTCGGGCGAGTTGCTGTTCCGGAGCACACGCGACGCATACGGTGAAATCAAACCAATTCTCCAACCCTTTCTCGAACAACAGGGGAACCTCCACCACCCACCGCTCCTGGGGTTCGGCGGCAAACGCCTCCCGCCAGAGCGCAAACACCCGGGGGTGCGTCAGGGACTCCAGCCAGCGCAGGTCCTCCTCGCTGGAAAAAACCCGCTTTCCCACGACCGCGCGGTCCACGCTGCCATCCGCCCCCATGACCTCGTCGCCAAACCGCTCGCGCAGGGCCCCGACGACCTCCGGTGCCGTCAGGACCCGGTCGCGCACCAGCGCGTCCGAGTCCAGCCGCCGGAATCCGCGCTGCTCGAAAAGCTTCCCCACCGTCGACTTCCCACAGCCGATGCCTCCCGTAATGCCCACGATCATGTTGGTAAAAGATGCCCAGCTTTGAACTTGCTCCGGTTCCGGGCAAATTCTTAATCGCGCCATTCGCCGCCCCCTTCGGTCCACGGTGCGACGCAAGAACAACCAACCGCCCGTGCCGTTTATGTTTCCGCCCGTTGACACGAAGAACGTAAAGGCCGTGGAGGCCTTTGTGGAGCGGAGCTTCGCCTCAATCTACCCCGAGGCGAATCTGGCGTGGCTGACCACGATCTTCCGGGACATGGAACGGCTCTTTTCGGGCCGGCACCCCGACTATCAGGCGGTCGACCTGCGGTATCACGACTTCGAACACACGCTCCAAGCCACCGTGTGCATGGCGCTCTTGCTGGAGGGCCGGCACACCGCCGGGGTCGAACCCCGCCTCAATGCCCGCCAGTTCGAACTCGGCCTCGCCGCCGTCCTGCTGCACGACTCGGGTTACTTGAAGGTCCGGTCGGACACGTCAGGAACGGGGGCAAAGTATACCTACTGCCACGTCCTGCGCAGTTGCGCCTTCGCCGCCACCTACCTCCCCACCCTCGGCGCCAACGACTATGAAGTCGAGGCCGTGCTCGGAGCGATCAGCTGCACCGGCCCCACGAAGGAGATCAGCCGCCTCGAGTTCCGCGACCCCTACGAATGTGTTCTGGGCTGCGCCCTCGCCACCGCCGACTACCTCGGCCAAATGGCGGCGGAGGACTATCCCGACGAACTCGAAATTCTTTTCCACGAGTTCCGGGAATCCGACGAATTCCTCAATATTCCGCCGTCGCGACGGGCCTTCAAAACCAAGGAGGATCTCGCCGACCGGACGCCGATGTTCTGGAAGAAGTTCGTCCAGCCGAAGCTTGAGAGCGACTGCCAGGCCGTCTACCGCTTTCTCGCCCGACCCGTGCCGCACGGCTCGAATCTCTATTTGGAAGCGGTCGAGAGGAATATAGCGAAGATCCGCCGCCGCAACGCCGCGCGCGTCGCGCGCGTCATCAGAAAGAAGTAACTCGCCCCGCTCCTCCGCGGCGCCAAAGTCGCACGCCATGCTTGCGACGATCACCTCCGCCGCCCTCCAAGGCATCGACGCCGAACTCGTTCACGTGGAGGTGAACGCCGGTGAGGCCGGCGACCCCAAATGGTATCTCGTCGGCCTGGCCGACACCGCGGTCAAGGAGTCGAGCGACCGGGTTTTCACCGCGCTGAACAACAGCGGCTTCCGGCCTCCTCGCACGCGCACCACGATCAATCTCGCGCCCGGCAACCTCCGCAAAGAGGGCCCGTTCTACGACCTTCCCATCGCCCTCGGCATCCTCGCCGCCACCAGCCAGCTCAAGGCCACGAACCTTGGTGACTGGCTCATCGCCGGGGAACTCAGCCTCTCCGGGGCCACCCGTCCGGTGCGCGGCGCGCTCGCCATGGCGCGGCTCGCGCGCACGCTGGGGAAACGAGGGCTCCTGTTGCCTGCGATCTCCGCCGAAGAAGCCGCCTTGGTGGAGGGCGTCGAGGTCTATCAGGTCGACTCGCTGGACCGGGCGGTCCGTTTTCTGAACGGCGAAAAACCGCTCGATCCGCTCGATCCCATGGCCGCCCGTCAGCGCGCAAGCACGTCCGTCGCGGAGGGCGCGGCGGACTTTTCCGAGATCAAGGGCCAGCACGCCCTTCGCCGGGCCGTCGAGGTCGCCGTCGCCGGCTCGCACAATATTCTCATGATCGGACCGCCCGGCTCGGGAAAATCCATGGTCGCGAAACGCATTCCGACCATCATGCCGGCCCCGACGCTTGAGGAGCACCTCGAGATCCTGAGCATCCACTCCGCCGCGGGCCGCACGATCAGCGGAGAGATGACCTGGGGCACACGGCCCTTCCGCTCTCCGCACCATACCGTATCCGACGTGGCTCTGCTCGGTGGCGGCGTGATCCCCGGGCCCGGCGAGATCTCCCTCGCCCACCACGGGGTGCTGTTTCTCGACGAATTGCCCGAGTTCAAACGCTCCGCCCTCGAGGTCCTCCGGCAGCCGCTGGAGGACGGCGACGTCACCATCTCACGCAGCGCGGGCAAGGTCACCCTCCCCTGCGCCTTCATGCTCGTGGCCGCGATGAACCCCTGCCCCTGCGGCTATCTCGGGGACACCAAGCATGAGTGCCGGTGCACGCCGACGCAGGTGCAGCGCTACCGGGCGCGCATCAGCGGACCGCTGCTCGACCGCATCGACATTCACATCGAAGCGCCGGCACTTTCGCTCACGGAACTCCGCTCGGAAAAACCCGGCGAGTCCTCCGCTCCGCTGCGGGTCCGCACCCAGACCGCCCGTACGCTCCAACAAAAACGGTTCGCCGGCACCAAGAGTTCCGCCAACGCGCGCATGACGCACGCGCAGATCCGCAAGCACTGCGCGATCGATTCGACGCTGGGCGACCTGCTCCAACAGGCAATGGAACAGCTCCACCTTTCCGCCCGCGCCTACGACCGCATCCTGAAAGTCGCCCGGACCATCGCCGATCTCGCCGCTGCCGAGAGGATCGAGGCTCCGCATCTCCTCGAAGCCATCCAATATCGGAGCCTTGATCGCGCGGTGTTCTATTGATGGAGGGAACCCGTCGCTCGGCTCGTGTCCTAAGAAACGCCCTTCTGGTGCGTCTGATTGTCAGGAAACCACCCCTTGTTCATGTCCGCGAAGCCCCTTCTCCTTGCCGGTGTCGTCGGGATAGTCGCATTCGCCGCGGGGATCATGGTCGGCCCGCGGCTTCCGCCGTTGTTTCGCGGCACCACGGCGGCAGCGCCGTTTTCCGCTGATCCGCCGCCGCGCCAACGCGCCGCGGCGCTGCCACCGGTCAGCGCGGCCCTCGGCCGGGATCAGCTTGAGTCCCGCACGAAACCCGCCCTCGCCACCGTGGAGGCGAAAATCCTCGAATTGGACCGCCAGGCCGACTGGGTCTTCACGAAGGAGTGGGAGGTGATCATGAACACGCTCGATCCGGCCGACCTCCCTGCCGCCCTCGCGACTGCCGACAAACTCGCCACCAGGTCCATCCGCGAGAAACTCGTCGCGGCGCTGTTCTCCCGCTGGGGCGAATGCGATCCCGCGGGCGGCATCGCGCACGCACAGAAACTCGGTCGCGCCGTCGACCGCGACGCCGCCGTCACCAAGGTGGTGGAGGGCTGGGCGTACACCAATCCCGAGGAGGCGCTCGGGTGGGTGCGTCAGCTGCCGGCAGGGAGCCAGCGAGATACGGCGCTCGCGTTGGTGATCCATTTTCTCGCCCTGCGTGATCCGGAGGCCGCGCTGAGCCTGGCCGAAGGCGCCAGCCTGAACCCGAACCGCGTCAACTCTTTCATGACGATCTTTGCCTCCTGGGCCGCAGCCAGTCCGGCAGCGGCGGCGCAGAAGGCCGCGACACTGCCCGCCGGTGCGCAGCGCACCCAGGCGATGCAGGCGGTCGTCAGGGCGTGGGCCGCACGCGATCCGCAGGCGGCCTTGGGCTGGGTGGATCAGGTGGCGGGCGTCGGCGAACGTCGCGTTCTGGTCGAGGCCGCGGTCAGCCAATGGGCGGAGTCAAACTTCACCGCGGCCTCGGCCTACGTCCTGAAGCTGCCGGCCGACGATCAACGAGCCTCGTTCATCAACTCAATCGCCGCGCGGCTCGCGAGCACCGATCCGTCGGCGGCAATGAACTGGGCGCGCGCGCTGCCCGCCGGCCTCTCCCAACAACACGCCATCAGCCAGATCGCCAGTGTCTGGGCGGCTTCCGATCCCAGCGGAGCACTGTCGTACGCGCAAAACCTGCCGCCCGGCCCGGAAAAAGAGCGTCTCGCCGCCAGCCTGGGGAGTCAGCTCGCCATGAGCGACCCCAAGGCCGCTCTCACCTTTGCGCAATCGCTCGCGCCCGGGAAAAACCGCACCGAGCTCATGACCAACGCGCTCGGCCAGCTCGCCCGCAAAGACGCCGAGGCCGCCATGAACTCCATCCAGTTGGTGCCGGTGGGGACGGACCGGAACCGCGCCTTGCAGGGTATTGTCAATGCGCTGGCCTATGACGATCCGCGCATGGCGGCCGCCTTCGCCGCCGCCCTCCCTCCCGGCCGCAGCCAGTCCGAGGCGCTTAACGCCGTGGCCAACGGCTATGCGAACACGGATCCCAAGGCCGGCCTCGAGTGGCTCCAGACGCTGCCGGAGGGCAATGCCCGCCGCCAGGCCGCCCAGCAGATTGTCGGTCGCCTCGCTAGCACGGATCCTCACGCCGCCGCCGCGTTCGCCGACACGATTCCACCCGGCAACGTCCGCGACCAAATGATCGGCACCATCGCTTCGTCCTGGGTGGCCAAAGATCCGGCGTCCGCGACGGTGTGGCTGAACCAGCTGCCCGAGGGCACCACCCGACAGGTGGCCGCGCGCACTATGGCCTCGCAGCTGGCCCAGAGCAATCCGCGCGAGGCGATCGGCATCATTCAGTCCGTCCTCACGGGTCCGGACCAAGCATCCCAGCTCTCAAATATTGCTCAACGTTGGGCCGGCACAGATTCGAAGGCCGCACTCGATTGGGCCTACGGCCAGTCACAGGGACCGGCGCGCAACCAAGTGATGGCCGGGATCGCCAGCGCCCTGGCACAAACCGATCCCGTGAGCGCCGCGCGGCTGGTGGCGGGCATTCCTCCGGGAAACGAGCAGAGCAACGCCGCTCAAAACGTCGTCGCCAATTGGGTTGCCAACGATCCCGTGTCCGCGGCCACCTGGGTGGCGACTTTCCCGCCGGGCAGCCTGCGGGAAAACACTCTCTCCGTGGTCGCCGCCCAATGGGGCCACGCCGACCCCACCGGTGCGATGCGGTGGCTGGGCACCCTGCCCCCGGAGCCGGCCCGCGATCGCGCGGTCCAAGCCTACGTCAATCAACTGGCCTATCAATCCCCTGAGCTCGCAGCCCCGGCATTGGCTTACCTGCAGGATCAAACCCAGCGTAATCTGGCGACCGAAAGTCTCGCCCGCCAGTGGCTGCAGGTCGACCGGCCGGCCGCAGCGGCGTGGCTTGCGCAGTCGGCCCTGCCCGAGGATCGCAAGCGCCAGCTCCTGGGTTCACCGTAGCAACGGCCGCGCCGGGACCGGAGTGGCCGTCGGTTCCGCGACACGGCAGGGCTACTTGGGCATCTCGACCAACACCCCGCGGAGAACCTTGGTCGCGATGCCCGAGACGCTGAGCTCGTTGTCGTCGATCGGATTCTTGCCGTGCTGCCCGCCGGCGAGATCGCTGAGGCCGCGGATCACGAGCAACGGTTTCTTGTTCGCCCAGCACACGTGGGCATAGGCGGTGGATTCCATGTCGAGGCAGCGCGCCTGCCAGACCCGGAACACCCACTCGCGATATTTCGCATTGTCCAGGAAGACCGGACCGCTCACGCCGGTGCCACCGACGGAAACGGAGACCTTCCGCCCAGCCTTGGTCATCGGCGGCAGTTTCGCGACGGCCTTTCGCGCCAGACCGAGCAGCTCCGCATCGATCGGGAATGTCATCATGTTCACGGGACTGCCTTCACCGTCGCGGACCGCACGCACGCCGTCCGGAAACATCATGCCAAAATTCTCCAACCCCGAGGCCCGCAGGTAGTCAGGCCGGACGTAGCCGCCCTTGCCATCCTCGTTGAGATAGGCCGCCTCTGAGTGATAGGCCCATTTCTCGGGAATCACGACATCCCCGACGTCGAGCGCCGGGTCGATCCCGCCCGCCACGCCGGCAAACAACACATGCGTGATCGGAAAATGATCGAGCGCCATCTGCAACTGGAACGCCGCATTCACCACGCTCGGCCCGGCTTGAAAGATCACGACCTCGTGTCCGGCGACCACGCCCCGGTCAAAACGGATCCCCCGCCACGACGTGGTCACAAAACCGCTCCCCTTGGCTTCAACGCCAAACTCGGCCCGCAGAGCGACCAACTCGGGCGGATACGCCCCTAAAATCGCGACCAGCGGCCGTTCCGCACCGCTGGCGGAAGCCAAAATCAGGAGAAAAATCAGGAAAAAACGAGGACTGAGGTTCATCGAAAGGGACAGACGCACGGACCATGCCAGCGAACACGCTTGACGAGCCCCGGCAAACCATGACTGTCTCGCCGTCCGATTTTCGCCCTCATCGTCTATCGGTTAGGACAGGAGATTCTCAATCTTCAAAGCGGGGTTCGATTCCCCGTGGGGGCACCAATTTAAGCTGCTGTTAGATAGCAGCTTGCGCGAGCGATATTCGAGCGTAGCAGAATCGTAGCAGATGGGCACATTTTGGCCCAGGGACGGGATTTCCAGAGCTAATTGCAGCCCGCACCGGATCCTTGAGACCAAGCCCGTTCTGGATTCAGGATCCAATCCCGGCGTGCACCGCACGCACGCGTCCGTCGCGGCCGAGGAAAAACGTAGCCGGCCAGGTGTTGAGGTTCTCGGTCTGGGGAAGCCTGGCGCCCACGTCCTTCGGCTCGCCACCGACAAGATAGGTATACTCGATACCATACTTCTTGATAAACGCGGGAAGACGCGTGCGCTTCTTGAGTTGCTCGGCATCTTCAAAGTCGAGCGCGACGATTTCCAGACCGAGCGACCGGTACTTTTTGTAGAGTGCCTGGAGATAGGGGGCCTCGTCGTGGCAGTTGGGGCACCAACTGCCGGTGACGTTTACGATGATAACCTTGTTGCGGAAGCGCTCGTCGGTGTTCGAGACGATCCTGCCGCTCAGGTCGGGAAAGGCGAAGGCAAAAGGCTCCGCGGGATTCTTGACCCGGGTATGCTGCGCCGGATCGTCGGGTGCCGCGAGGCCTCGGGCGCGGGCCGCGTCAGGTCGGATGGCGGTATAGGCGGTTGGCTCGCCACGCAGGGAGCGCAGGCTGAGGGCGAGCGTCGCGTCGGGTTTGGGCACAATCTCCAACGTTGAGCCGCGCGCACCATCGAACAGATTCAGCACAAAACGATCCCCCTGCCACGAGCCGCGCAGCGTGCCCGTATCCCCATCCACCCGAAGGATCGCCGCGGAGACCTCGTCCCCTCGCTGACGGACGATGAACCGCCAGGCTTTCTCGCCTTTCACGCTTTCAAACGGGATATCCCAAAGTCCGCCGATCTCCGGCGCCTGACCGACATCCGCTTTGGTTTTCGCGGTGTGCGGACGGGCTTCAAAGTCGCGCAGGCCGCCCCGACCGCCGCCATATTTGCCCTTGAGCACGCCGTGCTCGAGCGTCGCCTCCAAGCGCGAGTCGTAATGGGCGAACTCGATCACGAGCGAGCCTGCCTTGAAGGTGCCTCCGGTGGAGGTGACGCGTTCGTCGCCGTTAAAAAATGACGCAGTTACCTGTCCGCCCCGTTCGGAAAACTCGATGGGAAACGGCAGCGAATAGTCGGCGTCGGCGACGATCTTGGCATCCCAGCGTCCGGCGAGTGGTTGCGCCGCGAGGGACAGGGTCATGCCGACCAATATGGCCACGGCAGTGAGGAGTGATTTCATGACAAAGGAGAGTTTCTGAGTGGTGAATGACCCGCACGGACCCGAAGTCCGCGGAGCAGTGACAGCGGAGCAAGCCGGTCCGGCCTGTGTCCCCTGGAAACCAAACCCAATGGCCGGAAACGGCTCTGCCCTGGTGGGCCCGAAACCGAATTCCGTAGTCGAGATTCGCGTCACGCGACGTAGAACTCTACTAAATCAGTAGGGTTGGTGAAAAACGTCTGGAGCGCAAGGCAGGATCTTCACTCCCTGTCTAACAACCCACCTATCCAACTACGCTCACGGCATTTCGGCCGAAGTACGCGAGGGCCGGCGAAACAGGCGCCCGCAACGTCGCGCCACATCGTGCCATTCTTTATGCAGGCCCGTCACTTTTGGCAAGGCGTCGTGGCGAAGTTCGGCCTCGCACCGGCATCGCCGCGAGAATCCTTGGCCCATAAGTTCAGGGACGATCCACCATGTACGAAGCAGCCTTGAACCGGGTGCCAGGGAGGGGCCTTGCCTCCCCTGCCCCTGGCGGCGTCGCCCTGCGCCGCCAGTTCGATTTCAGACGGCGCCGGTTTGCCCGGACCGTACGGCGGCCTTGCGTCGAACACGCGGGGGCGCCGCCGATCCCGAACGACACGGAAAGATGATCTGACCCGGATGTCGAACGCGGCGGCCTCGTGTACTCGAATCCAGTGTCCCCATGCGCGCCCCGCGCTCAAACCGCAGACACCCCATTGCCCGCGGTTGAATCCATCTGCAGCAAATCGGCGCTGAGAGCGGCCCGAAATACAGGCGATCATTTGTATCGGAGATTAGGATACCTATCGTGCGCTTCCGGCCATGCCTGCGAGATCCGCCACCCGGGGTATGCACAAGCGCGGACGGAGCCGGAGCGCAGGTGTGGCACAACTAGGGAATCTGACGCCCGCGGTCCGCGCCAGGTCGCAACGACACCAATCAGTCGGACTTCACTGGCGCGAGTCCGGTCGGGTCACAAGACGCATCAGGCGCGACCGACCGGCATGGTCGAGCTTGTTCCCCGCTGGGGTGCCCTGCGTCGCGTCGCCCACTCATACCCGGACAAGCGAGGGAGCGTTCG
This sequence comes from Verrucomicrobiota bacterium, assembly GCA_026398065.1. Lineage (GTDB taxonomy): Bacteria > Verrucomicrobiota > Verrucomicrobiia > Opitutales > Opitutaceae > GAS368. The sequence goes on from JAPLTR010000223.1 coordinate 18,775, forward strand.
GGCACAAAAGTACGAAAGCAGCTGTCGTCGCGCGCGACCTAGCACGCGACGGGGTCGCGTGACGTCCTCCGATTCAATCAGCCGGCAGCGCTGGGTCGCGAACATCGGTACGTGTGCAGAGGCTGCGCAGACCGATTGGATGTTGAGTCGCGTTGCAGCAAGGAGGCGGCGGGTAGCGGCGGAGCGCCATCGCGACTGTCCATTTTTTGGATATGGACATTTTATGACAGGCTGGGCGGAGATCCTGCTTCAATCAGGTGCCTCCCATCCTCATGGGTAGAGTAGGCAGGAGTCGCGCAGCGGACCAGCCGCCGGAAAGCTCCCGCCCCCTGCATCAAACCGGACAGGCGGGTTTCTCGCATCCGGCTTTCCGAGGTGGTTCACCGCTGGGCTATCGGAGTTAGGCGGCAGGGTCGGAAGACCGAACAAACCGTACTGCCCATGCAACCGATCATTGGTGACGAAGGTCCAACGGCTGAGTGTCGGTCGTATTTCCGCCACAGCCAGACCCGCAGGCGCGTTCGCAGCCAAGCCTGCTCGACCGCAAAAACCCGCGTGCTGTTGCCATGATGGAAGTAGTGCGACCACTCGCGCACCATTTGATTGACCCTCCTGACCGTGGCGACCGCGCTCTGATGCGTGGTCGTTCGGTTGAGTTGGAGGAAGAGCTTGGCGTGATGTTGATCACGCGCGGGAGAAATTTCGCGACGCTGACCGATGCCGGCGAAGTTTTTTATGAGGAGGCTCTGGAGGTGCTTGCCCGGGCCAATCTGGCGATCGAACGAGTGCGGGGAGAAAAGCAAAAAGAAGTCCTGCGGGTTGGCCACGGCCCCACTTTGACCGCGGGGATCATGCCCGGGGCCTTGGAGCATTTCCAGGCCACGCCCCCACGTGCGGATCGAGCTATGCGATTTTTCGCCGAGCGAGATGGCCGTATCGGCGAGCGAGGGAAAACTCGATCTGTTGATTGCACCGGGCAAGGGCGGCGCCGCCGCGCCGGGCTATTCGTAGACTGAGTTGCGCCGGCTTTCGCCGGTACTGGTCATGCGTGCGACGCATCCCCTAGCGAAACTGAAAAAGATCCCTCCCCAGCGACTGAGTGGACTGGTCCTGCTCGGCTTGGGGCGGGAGAACTTTCCCGATTATGCCGAAGGAATGCGCGCGGCGCTCAAGCCCTTTCGGGTGATGCCGCACTTCGTCAAGATGCTGAACGACGGCGTATCCGCGATGTTTGCCGAGTTGGAAGCGAACAATGCCGCGGCCATTCTTGCGGAAGGGATTGCGAATATGATGCCGCGCTCTCTGGTCATGTGACCTATTTCGCCAGCCCCGCCGGACATCGCGGTCCACGTCGGGCTTCCCGCGGCATCCAAGAATCCGCACGCCGAGAATGTAGCGCGCCTGTTGCATGAGGAAGCCGCGCGTGCGAGGAGACCCGGTCCAGCTAGGACCCATGAAGGCCGGCGACAAGGCCTCGGCGGCGATGAAATGGGGTCTTGTCAGTCGGTATTCATCGTATGCGCCATCGAACGGGAAGTGTCTCTTGCTGGGACGCCGCAGTGCTTGCGCGTGGAGCCGATTGAGATCGAAATTAACGGGCCAGGGAGAAACCAAATCGCACGGTGTCGCTGCGTTGGTCGTAGCTGCGCAGGCTTTCTCCGTAGCCTGTCCAGTATTGGGCGAGCAGGTACATGGCGAAATTGCCGGTCAGGAACTCGGTGGGATAGCTCCCGTCGACCTGTAGGCTGCCTTTGTCGAATCGCTCGCCGACCCGGCCGGTCACGGAGATGGAGAGCCGATTGGCCTTTCCGAAGATGGCGCGCAACTCGCTGTAGCCTCGATACCGCCTGATGTCCGGGTTGTTGCCGACGTCGCCGAGATAAGCAAAGAACTTTGGCCGCAGAATGAGACGCCAGCCGTCGGGATCGCCCACGACGAGCATCGGGCGGAAGTGGAGGGTATTGAGGCTGCGTGAAGCGAAACCGTCGCGCCCGTTCGATTCGTCCTGGAAGGCCGCCTGCCATCCGAGCCACGTGATGCCGTGGTGTTTCCCGCTGTCGGGCGCGAGGGACTCGAGCATGAGTTCGGGCATGTAGCTGGTGTCGTAGAACGGGCTGGAGTCCGCGGTGATATCCCACAGCGACCGCTGCGTGTACGCGATATGCAGGCCCTTGAGCGCGGGGAGGCGCCGCGCCAGCGGGCCGGCATCGTCGAGGATGCGGTACTTCATGCTGAATTGGAATTTCGCGGCCGGTCGGTCCCCACCGTACGCGAAATACATCGGCTCGTGCCCGGAGAAACGATCGGCGTAGTAACGTTTCAACCGGCTGGCCGCTGGCAGCGCCGGGACGGCGGAGGCGGCTTCGGCGACCGGGGACGGGAGCGCCGTCGGCCTTTCCGCGGAAGCGCCGGCTTCCACGTCGATCAGGGCGCGCGCCGCCACCGGCTGGCTGACTTCCAGCGCCACACGGCCTTGGATCTCGGCGGGCAGGGCAAAGACGAGAGGCACGCGGGCAAAACCTCCAGCCGGAACGGAGACGTCACCGCGCCCGCCTTGCAGCGTGACGAGCCAACGGCGGGCGTCCTGCGTCAAATGGGCGTCGATCGCCGGCGACAGCAGGTAGGATACGGGCCGGTCGGCGGAGTTCACGATGAGCAATTCCACCGCGACGGTGCCGCCGGCGCGGACCTCGGCGAGAGGCGCTACCAAAGTAACCATCGTGGCCCGGGCCGCGCTGGCGGCGAGCAGAAAGACGACCAGGGCACGGAACGGACGGTTCATGACTAGAAGCAGGCCTTGACCACGCCGCCGTCCGCCCGGAGCGCGGCGCCGGTGATGGCAGAGGCAAGGGGGCTGCAGACAAAGGTGACAAGGGCGGCGATTTCCGCGGGGGTTTCGAAGCGCTTGAGCAGCGAACTCGGTCGGACGCTGGTGAAGAATTCCTTTTCAAAA
>JAPLTR010000493.1 GCA_026398065.1 Verrucomicrobiota bacterium
GACCACGAGGGCGTCCGCCTGCTCGTGCGCGACCTCAACAAGCTCTACACGCAGGAGCCCGTGCTCGGCGAAAACGACTTCAACCCGCAGGGTTTCCGCTGGCTCTCGTGCCACGACGCCGACGCCAACCTGATCGCCTACCTGCGCTCGGACCCGGGCGAGCGCACGCTCTTCGCCATCGTCGCGCACTTCGGCGGCGCGACGCGCAACTACCGCATCGGCGTCCCGCGCCACGGTTTCTGGAAGGAAGTGTTGAATTCAAACAGTGAATACTACGGCGGCAGCGGCCTCGGCAACGACGGCGGGCGCAACACCGAGGGCGTGGAGCGCGACGGCTTCAGCCAGTCGTTCAACGTGACGCTCCCGCCGCACACGACGACGATCTTCAAGTGGACGGCTTAAGGGGCGGGGCGGGCTGAAGCCCGCCCTACTTCTTCCCGGCCTTCGCGTAGTCCGCGTAGGCCACGGTCATGTCGGCGTCGAGGGACTTCACCCAGAACGCCCGGCCGCGCAGGCGGGTCGTGACCTTCTGCGGCAGGCTCGGCGCCTCGCCGACGGGGAGGCTGTAGGTCATCACGGTCTTCATTTCCGCGATGGTGACGCCCCAGGTGGGCTTGAACTCGCTGCTGCTGGAGATCTCCAGCGACTCCACGGTGTGCGTGGGCTTGTGGACGATGAGGGTGACGCCGAGAAACGCCGCGGTCTTGTCGCCGGCCTCGCCGGGTTTCAGGCGGCAGCGGTACGTGGCGCGCTCGGCCGTGTCGCTCACGGTCTCGGGCGCGGAGAGGTCGAGCTGGTCGGTGATGAGCGGGGCCGTGGCGTTGCTCGAGCGGCGCGTGAGCTTCTGTTTGTAGTCGGTCTGTTCCTCGACGGAGACCGCGCGGCCATCCTGTTGAAGAAGGGTCCACCGGTCGAATTCGGGGCGTGCGGCATCGAAGCGTTCGACGCGGCTGCGGCCCTCGCCCTCGGTCGTCTGCGTGAAGGACCAGCCGCGCGGCGCGTCGGTGCGGAAGGTCTTGAGCGCGGCGGCCAGCTCGGCGGGCACCGCGGCCATCGCGCCGCCCGCCAGCACGCAGAGAAGAAAAAGGAAACGCATCGCACCGAGGAAGCGGATGGCGCGCGCCGGTGCAATCCGCATCGCGGACGGATTTTTCCTAAGAAAGCCGCGCGCGGCGCGTCGTATAATATGTACCGCCCCCACCACTACAACCCTCAACCCCGGAGGATATATGGACCGTAATTTCTTGATCCCCGCCACGATCGCCGCCGCGCTGCATGCCGGACTGCTGTTTGGAATCGGCCGCACGCCGCCCGTGCCCAAGGCCCTCGACAAACCCATCACGATCATCACCGAGTTTCTCCTGACGCCCGAGACGCCGCCGCCGGACCTGAGCAACGCCGTGGCGGGGCCCTCCGGCGGGACGCCGCGACCGTCGCTGGGCGAACCGCCGCCGGTGGACACGCTCGCGCCGATCACGGTCGCGTACACGCCGTCCGCCCCGTCGCTGCCCGACATCAAGAGCGACCTGATCCCCTCCGGCCCGGTGGGCATTCCCGGCCCTGCCGTCGAGAAACCGGGTGTCGGTCCGGGCGGGATTGTCGGCCTCGGCGATCTCGACAACACCCCGCGGACGCGGATGACGGTGACGCCGAACTATCCGTTCGAGGCCAAGCGCGCCGGACTCACCGGTGAGGTGCTCGTCGAGTTCGTCGTGGACGAGACGGGCGGGGTCCACGCACCGCGGGTGGTGCGGTCGACCGACCGGGTGTTCGAGGAGGCGGCGCTGCGCGCCGTGGCCCGGTGGAAATTCGAGGCCGGCAAGCGCGGCGGGAAGCCCGTGCGGTTCCGCATGGCGCTGCCCATTGTGTTTTCGCTGAGCGGGGACTGAGCGGACTGGGCGAGAACGACTGATTCTGGAAAATTTCAAACCGGAGGATTTATGAAACGTGATCTGGTTGTTTCCGCCGCAATTGCGGCGGCCTTGCACGCGGGTCTGCTCTTTGGCATCCGGCCGGGGCACGCGGCCACGAGGCCCGCCGAAGCTCCGCCCCAAGGATGGGTCGGTGACATCATTGGCCAAGCGCCGCTGCCGCTCGCTTCCTTTTTGGACGACGAACCGGCCCGCTGGAGTGGCTCACGACGCCCGATTTTTGAATCCTACGTGCCGGTCGTTTCACCCCCGGATTTTGAAATGGTGGCTTCGCGTGAACTTTCGGGCGGTTACTTTCAGCCGGAGCCGTTCGTTCCGGTGTGCCCTTTTTTTCTAGAGACAATAGCCTACACCAGTCACACCGCGCCGCTTCGCGTCAGCGACCTCGACCACGTTCCCCTCGCACGCATGAAGGCACGTCCGGCGTATCCGTTTGCTGCGCGCCGGGTCGGGCTGAGTGGCGAGGTCGTGGTCGAGTTCGAGGTCGACGAGACGGGTGTCGTGAGCTCAACCCAAGCAGTACGCTCAAGCGACCGCGTCTTCGTGGATTCGGCCTTGCGGGCGGTGGCGGAGTGGAAATTCGAGCCGGGTAAAAAGGACGGGAAGCCCGTGCGGTTCCGCATGGCGCTGCCCATCGTGTTTTCGCTGAGCGGGGACTGAGCGGGCCCGTCTGACCGACCGTCGTTCCGGATTTCGTCCGGGCCGGCTCACGGGAGTGGTCCGGGCACGGTAATTCGTATCCACCGAATAGGTACAGCCACGACAACACCCTCCTTTCTTTATGGACCGTAATCTCATCGTTTCCGCCACCCTCGCAGCGGCCATCCATGCCGGACTGCTGTTTGGAATCCGCCCGGACCGGGCCGAAACCCCGCCTCTGCCGGTAAAAATGAAGCCGACCGACGACCGTAGCCTCCGCGTCGAAGATCCGCCCCCGCCGCCGGAGACCAACGCTGGAGACGAGGCGCCGCGGCCGGTCGCCCCGCCCCGGACGAGCATCGACGAGCCGCCGCCGACCGAGCGGGACA
>JAPLTR010000757.1 GCA_026398065.1 Verrucomicrobiota bacterium
TTCCTCGGAGGCGGCGGCGGACTGCTGCGCGAGCGCGGCATTGCCCTGCGTGATCTTGTCCATGCTGGCGACGGCGCTGTTGAGCTGGCCGATGCCTTCGCTCTGCTCGTGGGAGGACTGGGCGATTTCCCCGATGCGTTCGTCGAGCTGACGGGTCTTCTCGACGATGGCCGCGAGATTCGTGGCCATCTTCTCGCTGATGCGCACGCCCTGCTCGCTCTTTTCCGTGGAGGCGGAGATTTTCTCGGCCGTTTCCTTCGCGGCCCCGGCGCAGCGTTGCGCAAGGTTGCGGACTTCGTCGGCGACGACCGCGAACCCGAGACCGGCCTCGCCGGCGCGGGCGGCCTCGACCGCGGCGTTGAGGGCGAGGATGTTCGTCTGGAACGCGATCTCGTCGATCGTCTTGATGATTTTGGAAATTTCGACGCTGGCCCCCTTGATGGCGCCCATCGCGGCCTTCATCTGCTCCATCTCCGCCGCACCGGCATCGGCCGTCTGGCGGGCCTGGTTGGCGAGGCCCTTGGCGTTCTGGGCGTTCTCGGAATTGCGGGTCGTCATGCTCGCCATCTCGTGAAGTGAAGAGCTGGTCTCTTCCAGGGAGGCGGCCTGCTGCGTCGCGCCTTCGGCCATGGAGGAGCTGGCCTGCGCGACCTGCGCGGCGGAGCCATTGACCTTCTCGGACTCGCTGGCGAGGCGGGAGGCCACACCCGTGATCCCGCGGGTGACGCCGCGGGTGATGAACCACGCGAAGATCGCCCCGGCCACGAGGCCGACGATGGTGACCCCGGTGACCACCACTTCGTTCCGGCTCTGCTCGGCGCGCGACCGGCGCTCAAGCTCGCTCTGGAACTCGTGACCCGAGCTCTTGACCTTCACGAGGGCGGCGGTGAATTCCGGCGCGATCTTGTTGATGCGCTCGGCGACGATCTTGTCGCGGGCCTGCTTGCCCGAGACGAGCTGATCGAGACCCTGGCCGTGGGACTGGGCGGACTTCTGGAGATTCGCGATGAGGGCCTTCTTGGCGTCGTCCTTGAGGGTGGCGTCCAGTTTCTCCATCTCCAGCTGATCCTTTTCCATCTTCTGGATCTGCTTGACCGTGATGGCGAGGGCGGCGCTGGCGGCGCTGGCCTTCTTCGGATCGCCGGTCAGGAGGTAGCCGTTCACGAGACTGGAGCACTCGAAGAAGGCCTTGAGGCCGTTGGAAATCTGGAAGGCGGCGTTGGTGTCGCCCTGCGTCTGCGCCTGGCTGAGCATTTGCTGCAGGCCTTCGGAGATGATCTTGGTCTGCGGCGCGATGATATCGCTCTCGACGGCATCGGCGGCCTTTTGGTTGGCCACGAGGTCGGCAAACGCCGTCGTGTAGTCGGTGAGCAGCTCGCGGGCCCGGGCCATCTGGGCGGCGCGTTCGGGCGCCACGATCAGTTTCGTGGCCGCGGTGAGCTGGGTTTCAAGGTTCTTCCGCGCCGCTTCAAAGTCGGCGACGTCCTGCGCCGAGCCGCTGGAGAGGAACTCCGAAAGCTGGAGCTTCAGCTCCTGCATCGACGATTCGAGGACCGCCGCCGTATAGGTTTCCTCCGCGCTCGCGGCAAACGTCGAGAGCCTGGTGCCCGCGCCGCCGAGAGCGGTGTGGGCGATGATCGCGACCACCGCCAGCACGGCGAACAGCAGGCCGAAGCCGAGGGTGATCTTTTTGCCAATAGTGAGGTTCTGCATGGACATGATGGTTTGCTCCGGCGTGGACAGGATTAGGAGAAAGCGGTGGGTGGAGGATTAGCTCTCGAAGACGAACTTGATCGGGATCGAAACCTTGATGGCGACGGGCGCGCCGTCCTGCTTGGCGGGCTTGAACTTCCATTTCTTGAGCGCGGCGAGGGCGGGCTTCTCAAACGCCGCGTTGCTGGATTTCTCGATCTCGGGATTCGTAACATTGCCCTGCTCGTCGATGGTGCATTTGACCATCACGACACCAGAAATGCCGTCGCGGCGGAGTTCGTCCGGATAGTCAGGGGCCACAGTACGGACGGGAACCGGCGGTTCCTTGGTTTGCGCGAACGCCACGGGGGCGGCAGCCAGCAGGCAGGCGAGGGACAGCTTGGTGAATATTTGCTTAATCTTCATGATCGGATAGGGTGCAATCGTTGCGAATTGAGGATAGGATACCTCGTTACCTGTCATCGTCTCTCTACACGGCCACTTGAGCGAATTAACGCGAATCGTACCCGGGGAGTTTCCCTCAAGTACGTCCCCGGATGCGTCGATGGAATAGGCGGTATATCATGACCGTCGCCACCTCCGCGGGCCCGCGCGCCTCCGCCTTCGACTCATTCCCATTGCCGAGGTCCCAGCCGGCCCCTAAGCCTTGATCCGGTATGCTGTTTGAAGAAAAACTACACGGGGCCGCCAAATGGGCCAGCGTCCTGACCGTTGGGATCGGCGCGCTGTCATTCTCCGACCCTGCGGCGACGGAGGCGGCCAAATCGCTGGTCTCCCTCGGCCTGATGGTGGCGGGAGCGGCGCTGTGGTTCGAGGTGCACGGGCGCACCGGCACCGTGCGCCGGATCCTCGCCACGGTCGCCCTGGCCTGCGCCCTCGCCGCGCTCGCCAAGCTCGCGTCGGACGGCGTCCTCAGCGCGGACGAGATCTCGTTTCGCGACACCGAACCCCGTCCACCCGCCCCGACACCGGTCCTGCCCCACGCCGCCGTTGCACTCGCCGTCGCCGCCGCCGCGCTGCTCGCGGTGCC
>JAPLTR010000760.1 GCA_026398065.1 Verrucomicrobiota bacterium
TGGATCGCGCTGGTCCCGACCGCCGTGCTGTTGGCGCCGGTCTGCGCCGTCACGCGGATTCGGCGGCGCATCCGCTCGAAATTATCGTTTTCCGTGACATTGAGGGAAAACTTCGAGGTGGGCGACCATTTGTAGTCGGTCTTGAACGCGATGCTCTGCTGCTTGCGGTTGTTCGTATTGTCCCAGGTCTGGTAGTTCCAGACCGGGGCGGGGCCGTTGAGCAGACTGGTGCGGTCAAAGATCGTCTCGAAGCCGCCGACCGCGTTTTCCGAGTAGAAGATGTTGACCGACGTGCCGAGGTTGCGCTCACCGCCAAAAACGCTGAACACCTGCTGGTGCGTCAGGTTGAGGATCGGGTGCGCGCGATGTTGCGAGCGGATCGGCGTCTGCTCGAAGAACGGGGGCGCCCAGCGCGTGCTGAAATTGTAGTTGGTGCGGCTGTCTTCCTTCATGCTGAAGGTGGAGCGCGTCTTGAAATTGATCGTGCCACCCAGCGAGTCCGCGCCCTTGTCCGGCGTCTGGCCTTTGATCAGTTCCATGCCCTCGAACATCGCGCCCGTGATCGACTGGAGCTCGAAGCTGCGGTTGGTGCCGAGCGAGGTGAGCGTGCCGCCGTCCACCGTCACGTTGTTCAGCGCGGGATCCATGCCGCGGATGTTGAAGCGGTACGCCAGGCCCTCGTCGGTCGGGCTGCCGGCCACGCCGGGGAGGCGCATCACGACCTCGCCCGCGCTCATGTTGGGCAGGTAGCCGAAGGAATCCATGGCGATCACATCCTTCACGTTGGTCGCATTCCTTTTGTCCGTGATCATGGCGGCGTTGCCTTCGCGCTCGCCGGTGACCTTGAACGATTCGAGCTTGTAGATGCCCGTCGTGAGCTCGAAGTCCTGCGTGACCCGGGCTCCGGCGCCCACCGTCACCCGCTGGCGGGCGGCATCGAGACCGATGTAGTTGACGACGATCTCGTGCGTCCCCACCGGCAGATTGGAAAGCGTGTAACGACCGGAGTTGTCGGTGAGCGTGGTGATGCTCAGCGCCGGCACGGCCACGACGGCGCCCTCGAGGGTGTTGCGCGTGGCGATGTTGCTGACTGAACCGGTGATCACGCCACCGTCGGCGGCACGGACCGATGGGCACGCGAAGACCAAGGTGAGGACCGTGGCCAGAGAACAGACGGCCGCGAGGAGGCGGTGGTGAGCGGAGAACAGGGGTGACGGTTTGCGGGATTTCATGAGACGGGGTGATGAAACAGGGATACGAACAAACACCGCGAGGTTGCGCGGCGGGGAAGGGGTGGTGCGCACCGCTGCGCGGACGCGAGCGGCACAAAACGAAACGGGGGTAAGTAACCAATCAGATTGTCCAAACCCCATTGCCCAAGCCGCAATCCAAAAGTCGGAATGAATCTGCAAAATCTTCGCGCGGGGCCTGCCTATCGGCGCCCGATTCAGGCTGCAGCGGGGATGAATATGACAAACGCCGACGATCAAGACCCGTGATCCGACTCCTGCTCCACCTTCTACTCGTCTCAAGCAACGGGCGGCGGGCGCAATTGTTTCTAAGAAAGGCCCCACAGTCGCGTTATCCTTTTGAGAGAAGCCAACTGCCCCACCCGCTTCTCCATTCCGCTTCGCAATGGCCGCCCTCCCCGTAACCGCCATGAACCCCACCGATGCCTACGCCCCCGCGCCGAAGAAAGCTCGCGTCGAAATCATCCCGCTGATCGACGTCATCTTCTTCCTCCTCGCGACCTTCGTGCTGTTCACGCTCTCGCTGAACAAAATCCACTCGATCGACCTCATCCTGCCGCAACCGGGCGATATCAGTACCGCAATTCGCGAAACCGCCTACCTGCAGGCCACCGAGGACGGCGCGTTTTTTTGGAAGATCGGTGAAGACGCCGCGCCCGAATATCTCACCGCGGCCGAACTGCCCGCGCGCCTCGCGAGCTACCGCCGGCAGGCCGCCGATCCGCGCGTCCTCGTCCGCGGCGACAATAAGGCCCACTTCGGCGGCGCCATCACCGCCCTCGACGCCGTCCGCACGGCCGGGATCGCGCAGGTCTCAGTCGAAACCCTCGTCAGCGCGACCGGCCGATAACCCACCGCGCGTTCGCGACGTTCGCAGATCTCCCGGAAGCGCGCATCGTGATGGACGGCCAGTTTTGCGGATTTGCTCATTCGCGCAATTGCAGTCGGCGCCCTGCCCTGCTTAGTTCGGGCACATGTTGCCAACCCCACCCCGGTTGCCTCGTCCCCTTTTGCTGACGTCATTTGCCACCGTCATGGCGGCGGCGTGCCCTGCTGCGGAGCCCCCGATCAGCTTCGAACGCGACATCCAGCCGATCCTCTCCGAAAACTGTTACCACTGCCACGGTCCGGATGGCGAAGCCCGCAAGGCCAGGCTCCGCCTCGACCAACGCGACAGTGCGCTCGCCGTCGGCAAGTCCGGCTACGCCGCCATTGTCCCCGGCAAGCCCGCCGACAGCGAACTCGTCGCCCGCATCTTCAGCACCGACCCGGAAGAGGTCATGCCGTCGCCCAAATCGAACCGCACGCTCACTGGCGCACAGAAAGACCTTCTCAAGCGCTGGATCGCGGAGGGCGCCACATGGAACGAACACTGGGCCTTCCTGCCGCCCCAGCGTCCGACAGTACCCAAGGTCGAAAATCAAAAATCGAGGATCAAGAATCCCATCGACGCCTTTGTGCTCGCGCGCCTTGCCCAGGAGAAGCTCACGCCCGCCCCCGA
>JAPLTR010000647.1 GCA_026398065.1 Verrucomicrobiota bacterium
CGGGATCGTGGGGGTTGCGGATCTGGCCGCCGAGCGTGCTGATCGCGGCGCCGCTGGCGAATTCGCTCAGGTTGGCCTTGGCGAGGATCACGCAGCCGGCCGCGCGCAGGCGGCGCGTCTGCTCGGCGTCCTGCGGCGGAAACGAGTCGCGCAGCGCGTAAAACCCACCGGTGGTCGGCAGGTCGGTGGTGTCGATGTTGTCCTTCAGCAAAATCGGGATGCCGTGGAGGGGGCCGCGGACCTTGCCCGCCTTGCGCTCGGCGTCGAGGACGCGGGCCTCGTCGAGCGCCTTGGCGTTGAGCGTGATGATCGCGTGGAGCTTGGGTCCGGCCTTCTCGTAGGCTTCGATGCGCGCGAGGAAGAGCGACGTGAGTTTTTCCGAGGTGAGCTTCCCCGCGGTCATCGCCGCCTGGAGTTCGGCGACGGTGGCGTCGGTGAGCGCCACGGTGGTGGCGCGGGCGGCGGCGGTGAAGGCGAGGAGGCAGGCGACGAGGAGACGGAGGCGCATGGTGGTGGGCGACGGCTGTAAGCAGGCGGCGCGCCTGTTTTATGCGGATTCTCGAATCGCCCGCGAGCCGGCTTTGCCCCGGAGTACAACGCCATAAACCGGAGCCTTATCGGGCGGCGCGCGCATTCCCCGCCCTTCTCCCGGGTATGCCCCGGATGACTACCGCCGGGGCCTCCCCCGCTTCGGCTTCACTCCCTGCGCCCGGTGGCGATGGTGGAGGGAGGCGGCGGCTTCGCCGCAATCCACCCCTTCCCGCCACCCTTCGCTTTCTCTCCGCCATGGCCCTCTCCCGTCGCAAATTTCTTCAACTCAGTGCCGCTGGTCTCGTCGGTGCGGTCGTCATCAAACGTGGCTACGACTACTTCTCGGAGAGCAAAGCCCGCGGCAAGATCGTCATCATCGGCGGCGGCGCCGCCGGCATCACGATCGCCGCCTACCTCTCGAAACGCCTGCGGCACGACGACATCACGATCATCGAGCCCGAGACGACGCACCGGTACCAACCCGGCTACACGCTCATCGCCGCGGGCCTCTTCACGCCGCAGGAGATCGAACGCCCCACCGCGTCGCTGATTCCCTCCGACGTCAAATGGCTCCAGGACCGCGTCCTCGAACTCGACCCCGACAAGAACCGCGTCGTGACCGCGAAAAACGGCGCGGTCTCCTACGATTTTCTCGTCGTCGTGCCGGGCTGCCAGGTGGATTTCAACGCCGTGGAGGGCATCACCCAGCCGACCCTCGGCGCCGGCAACGTGCACAGCGTGTACGATTTCGAGGGCGCGCAAAAGACCCGCGACGCCATCGGCAAACTCCCCGCGCTCAAGGGCGGCCCGCTCGTCTTCACCGACACCTACACGAAGATGAAATGCGGCGGCGCCCCCAAGAAGATCACGCTGCTGGCAGAAGACCACCTGCGCAAAACCCATGCGCGCGACCGCTTCACGCTCTCGTATTTCGACAACCAGAGCGTGCTCATGAAGCCCAAGGTCTTCGGCGACCGGCTCGCCGCGATCTACGCCGAGCGCAAGATCGACGTCCGCTACCTCCACCGCCTCGCCTCCGTCGACACCGTCGCCAGGAAGGCCGTGTTTCACAAGGTGCCCGAGCCCTCCGCCAAGCCGCTCCCCGCCGGCCACACCTTCGAAAAGGTCTCCGTCGACTTCGAGTTCCTGCACTTCACGCCGCCGATGACCGCCCCCGATTTCGTGCGCCGCTCGTCGCTCACCACCGACGAAGATCGCCCGAAGGGCGGCTGGGTCTCCGTCGACAAACACACCCTCGTCCACACCCGCTACAAGAACATCCTCTCGCTCGGCGACGTCGCCGGCACGCCCACGAGCAAGACCGGCGCCGCGATCCGCATGCAGGCCCCCGTCGCCGCCGCCAACCTGATCTCCCTCATGGAGGGCAAGGCCCCGGGCATCCGCTACAACGGCTACTCCGCCTGCCCGATCATCACCCAATACGGCAAGGTGCTGATGTGCGAATTCGGCTACGACGAGAAGCTGCTCCCGACGATCCCCTTCCTCGACCCCGCCATCGAACGCGGCATGTGGTGGACCCTGAAAGTCCACGGCCTGATGCCCATGTACTACCACGGCATGTTGAACGGGCTGATCTGACCCGGCGCCCCGGGGCTGCCACGTTTTCAAAGCGATCGGTCGTCGCTCCCCGTGGACTCGCCCACCCCGCGGTCCGCTTGACGGACCCGGCCCTTCTGCCAGACCTTGGACCGTGATCGTTGGCGGCAACGGACCGGGCCGACGTCGTGTCGGCCCCGCTCGCCTCCCGCGTCCTCATGACTTTATGCCTACAGCCATTGTGTTGCTCAAGACGGACCGCCAGCGCGTCACCGGAATCGCGGAAAAACTGCTGGAGCTCCCCGACATCTCGGAGGTGTACTCGATCTCCGGGCGCTACGATCTCCTCGCGGTGATCAAGTGCGAGGCGCTCGACAAGATCGAGTCCGTCATCACCGACCAGCTCCTGCGGACGGAGGGCATCCTCGACAGCGAAACCATGTTTGCCTTCCGCAGCTACGACAAGCGGGAGGGCGGCCGGGCGATCGATGTCGACTGACGGCGATCCCGATGAACCCGCTGCTGCGCGCCATCCTCGACGATGACCACGCCGGGGTGGTCCGGCTCCTCCGGGCCGACCCTAGCCTCGCGACGCAACGGGTCAAAGCGCCGAAGCTCTACCGCGCCAAAATCCTTCACTGGCTCTACGCCGGGGACACGGCGTTGCACCTCGCCGCCGCCGGCCATCGCGACCGGATCGTGGCGGCGCTGCTCGCGGCCGGCGCCGATCCCAACGCCGCGGCCAATCACCGGCGCAGCGGTCCGTTGCACTACGCGGCCGACGGCTGTCTCGGCGGGCCGGACTGGGACGCCAAACGCCAGGTGCGGACGATCCGCGTGCTGCTGGACGCGGGGGCCGACCTCCAGGCTCCGGACCAGAACGGCGCCACGCCCCTGCACCGCGCGGTCCGCACCCGCTGTGCCGCCGCCGTCCGCTGCCTGCTCGAGGCCGGGGCCGATCCGCTCCGGCGAAATTTGTCCGGCTCGACCGCGTTCCACCTCGCCGTGCAAAACACGGGCCGCGGCGGCTCCGGTGCCGCCATCGCCATCGCCGCACAGCGCGAGATCGTCGCGGAGTTTCTCGCGCGCGGCGTGAACCCCGCGACCGAGGATGGAAAGGGCAAATCGGTCGCGGCCTGCGCGACGAGTGCGTGGATCCGAACCCTGCTTTCCGAACCGACCGCCGCCAACCGCGCCCCCGCCGCGCGGCCGGCGCCGCCCGCTCCGAACGCCGCCGCGCCGGCGCGCGGAGCGTCCGGCCCGGCGTCGGCACCGGGTAAAGCCACGAGCGCCCTTTTTCGCTTCCCCGCCTCCGTCCCGCGCGATCCGGCCGTCGAGTTTTGGCTGAAACATCAGCCGCGCGAACTCGGCGCCGTCGCCCAGCACTGGTTCGACGTCCTGCGCCGCAGCGGCGGCGACGTCCGTGAGCTCCTGCACGACGGTCATCCCACGGCCTGCGTCGGTGACGCGGCCTTTGCCTACGTCGATGTCTTCACGGCCCACGTGAGTGTCGGCTTCTACCAAGGCGCCGCGATCGCCGAACCGCAGGAGCTGCTGGAGGGGTCCGGCAAGCGGATGCGCCACGTGAAGCTCAGACCGGGAAAGGCCGTCGATGTCGCGGCGCTCACGCAACTCATCCAGGCGGCCTATGCCGACATGAAGGCACGCGTGCAGGCGGAGTTGTAATGGGCACCCCGGGATGCCAGCCAGTTCCGACATGGAATCCGCCTCCACGATGAAAACGTCGTTTCGCCTGCTGGCCGCGGCCGGAATCTTTGCCCTGCTGGCCTTCGCCTTCGGCTATTTCGACGAGGAGCTGGGGGACGAGCGCCGCTGGGTGGGCGCCGGCCTGATCCTCGTGGGCATGGCGGTCGCCTGGCCGGCGCTGCGGCGGCTCGCCGAGGACTGGCCGCGGCTGAAGCCGCAGTACAACGTCGACCTGGCCTTTGCGCAGCTGGCGCTCAGCGCGGCGATCCTCGTCGGGGCGTGCCTGCTCGGCGGCCGGTTCGGGGCGACGATGATGCCCCTGGTCAAACCGACACCCCAGCTGACGCAGCCGGCCGGCGACCTCGGCGCCTCCCCGCAGCCACCAGCCGGGGCCCAGGGGGCCGGCGGCGCCACCCGCCGCTGACCACCGAGCGCGGTCCCGCCCGGCGCGGCCCCTGGTCCACGTCCGGTGCGAGGGTCGCCGGCGGATGCATCCCTACGGCAAACCCCGTCGGGCATTCCTGACGCAAATGCGGGTTTCAGTTTTTCCCGGATGAGACGATCTAGGGATTGGCCAAGTCCTTCCACCACCGTGCCCTCCCCCCTCCAGACTCCAGGCTCTTCGCCGGACGCGGGAACCATCCCCGGGTTCGCCAGCGCGGCGCGCGCCATCCCGGCGCCGGGGCGGGACCATTGCCTCGTCCACGCGGTCGCCGCCGCGGAGAAGACCGCGATGGTGGTGTCGGACCCGCAGCGCGTGGTCCAGTGGGCCAACCGCGCCTTCGAGCGCCAGACCGGGCTGCCGTTCGACGAGATCCGCGGCGTCGGCCTCGAATCGCTCCTGCGCGAGATCGTCGAGGACGAGACGGTCGCCGCGCAACTGGCCGCGGGGCTGGCCGACGGCGGCAAGATTTTCGCGACCCACGAGGGCGTGCGCCGCGACGGCGCGCGCTACTGGGCCGACCTGACCATCGAGCGCGTGCTCGACGCGGGCGGCGCGCTCGCCGGCTACCTCCTGGTGTCCGACGACATCACCGAGCGCCACCGGCACGTGCTGGAGCTGCAGCGCGCTTCCGCCGCCCTCGACAACCTCGACACCCAGTTCGAGCAGGCCATCGCGCGCGCCCAGCAGCTCGCGGTGGACGCCGCGGTGGCCAACCAGGCCAAGAGCGCCTTCCTCGCCATGATGAGCCACGAGATCCGGACGCCGCTCAACGGCGTGCTCGGCGTGACCGCCATGCTCGAGGCCACCGACCTCGACGAGGAGCAGCGCGAGTGCCTGCGCACGATCAAGATGTCCGGCGAGGCCCTCCTCGCCGTCATCAACGACACCCTCGACTACTCCAAGATCGAGGCCGGGCGCTTCGACCTCGAGGCCGTCGAGTTCGACCTGCACGCCTGCGCCGAGGAGGCGGTGGAGCTGCTCGCCAACCGCGCCTTCGCCAAGAAGCTCGAGCTCGTCTGCGACCTCGCCGACGACCTGCCGCGCCGGATCGTGGGCGACCCCACGCGCCTGCGCCAGGTGTTCGTCAACCTCCTCGGCAACGCCGTGAAGTTCACCGCGGCCGGCGAGATCGCGCTCGAGGGCCGGCTGGAATCGTGTATCGACGGAGTGAGTACGCTGCGGTTCGCCGTGCGCGACACCGGCATCGGCATCCCCCCGGAGAAACAGCACCTGCTCTTCCAGAGCTTCTCCCAGCTCGACACCTCCACGACCCGCAAGTACGGCGGCACCGGCCTCGGGCTCGCCATCAGCAAGCGCATCGCGGAACTGATGGGCGGCCGCATGTGGGTCGAGAGCGTCCCCGGCCGCGGCGCGACCTTCGCCTTCACGGTCAGGGCCCGCGCCGCGGGCGACGCCCCCGCCGACCCGGTCCCCTTCGTCCTCGCCCCCGCCGCGCGGCGCGTCCTCGTCGTCGACGACAACGCCACCAGCCGCGCCGTCCTCGTCCGCCACCTGCGGCACCTGCACCTGGAGCCGGTCGCGATGGCCGGGGCGGACGCCGCCACAACGCTGCTGATGAGCGGCGCGCGGTTCGACCTCGTCATGATCGACCTGCACATGCCCGGGGTCGACGGCCTGACCTGGGCCAAGGCCACCGAGGCGCAGGGCCGCAAGCACTGCCCGTTTCTCCTGCTCACCGCCCTGGGCGAGAGCGTCTCCGACCACGCGGTCGACGGCCTGCTGCGCAAGCCGGTGCGGCGCGATGCCTTTCAGGAGCGCGTCACGCACGCCATGCGGCAGGGCCTGCTGGCGCGGCCCGTCTCCCCGGCCCCGGTCGCGACCCCGGCTCCGACCCCGGTCGAGACCGCGCGCCGCCAGCCGTTGAAAATTCTCCTCGCCGAGGACAACCCGGTGAACCAGGTCGTGGCGCGACACCAGCTCGCCCGCCTCGGCTACCAGGCGCGCATGGTCGGCAACGGCGTGCAGGCCGTCGAGGCCGCGCTGGCCGAGGACTTCGATGTCGTGCTGATGGACGTGCAGATGCCGGAGTGCGACGGCTTCGAGGCCACGCGCCGCATCCGCGCGGCCCGCGGCCTGCCCGCCCGCCCGTGGATCGTCGCGCTGACCGCCGGCGTGGGCGCGGGCGACCGCGCCGAGGCCAGCGCCGCCGGCATGAACGACTACCTGTCGAAGCCGCTCCGGCCCGAGGCGCTCGAGGGCGCCCTCGCCCGCGCCTGGCTCGGCAGCCACACCCCGCCGCAGCCGTCCCAGCCCGCCTGATACACCTGTACCGGGATGGGCGATACACCCCACGGCGCGGGTGAACTACTCAAGGTCGCCGGCGGCCCGCGCGATTTCCGGGCAAAAGGGGCCACTATTGCAGGTGCTTTACACGTCTTTCACACAAAACCGCGGCACTAGGTTTGACAGGCCGGGTCAGAGCCCTGTTAGTACGACCACCCCAGAGGAAGAAGGCGGATCTTCCTCCTCAAGTTTCAAGCAATTGAGACGTTTTCTTCGTTAGCTTTAACCCAAAGGAAATATCATGATCACCATCCTTCTCATCGTTAGCGGTGTGATCGTGCTGGCTTCCGTGTATTTTGTTTTGGCCAGCATCGCGCATGCGCCGGAGGGCTTCGAGGACCACACCGGTTTCCACCTCAAGACCGATGAGGTTCCGGCCGAAGTCGCTGCCGTGCAGCCCCCCCGGCGCAACACGCGTTCGCCGCACCGGGCCGGTCACGTCCCGGCGGCGCCCGTCGCCGCGCACTGATCGCGCGGCGCTCAACCTGATCTAATCGGAGCGCCACGGAACCACCGGGCCCTTCTGTCGGTCCAAGCGCCGGACTACTTCGTCTCCGTCGTCAAAAATTTCAGCAGTTCCACGGCCTCGCGCTCCGGCAGCGCCTCAAGCAGGCCGGGAGGCATCATCGACTGCGGGGTGACCTCGCGCGATTTGATCTCGGCCTTCGGCACATTGACCGTCTCCGTGGCCGTCCGGACGATCAGCACGGTGTCGGTCTCCTTGTCCACCATCCCGGACACGACGCTGCCGTCGCGCTTCGTGACGAGGTTCAGCTGGAAATCGGCGCCGACGACCGCGTTGGGGTCGACGATGTTTTCGAGGAAGTAGTCGAGACCGTTGCGCCAGGTACCGCTGAGATTCGGCCCGAGCTTGCCGACGGCGCTCGCCCCGTCCGTCGCATGACACGCGGCGCAGGTGCGCTCGAAGACCTTGCGGCCGGCGGCGACGTCGTAGGACCAGACGGGGGCTTCGTTGTAGGTGCGACGGAGTTTGGCGACGGTGGCCTTCATGTCGGCGGAGGATTCGGTGGCCCTGCCCCACACGCGGTCGAGGAGCGCGGTCACCTCGGCGTGCTTCAAATTGCGGAGCTGGCGCGCGTGGAGCGCCGTGAGGGCCTTCTTCTCAAACGCCCCGCTCTGCACCGCGCGGAGCAGCGGCAGGGCGAGCGCAGGCCGGCCGGTCAGCGCCCCGAGCGCGGCGTTGCGGTCGGCGGCGTTGAGCGCGGCGAAGTGTGCGATCAGGCCGGCGGCGGCGGTGGGCGCATCGGCGGCCGTGCCGAGGAGCGGGATCACCGCGGTGCGGAGGTCCTTGTCGTCGAGCAGGCGGACGAAGAGCGCGGTCGACTCGGTGTCGCCGGCGCGCTTGAGGAGATCGAGCGCGCGGCGGCGTTCCGCGAGCGGCGTGGCTGTATCCGCGAGCCGGGTACGGTTGGGTGCGTGCTCGGCGCGGTCGCCGAAGAGCGCGGCGAGCTGCTCGTAGGCGCGGCGCACGGCGGCCACCTGCGGCCAGCCGGCAGGCATCTTCAGCCCGGCCTCGCTCTCGAGCGCAAAGGCGAGGACCCGCAGCGTCCGGGCGGCGGCGGCTTCGGGCAGGGCCGTGAGGCTCGCGGTGACCTGGTCCCGCCCCGCCGGGGTCCGGGCCACGAACCACCGCAACGAATCCGCCAGCGTCGGCAGCGCGGTCGTCGCCGCGAGCCCGAGGGCGCGCGGGACGTCGCCCGCGACGGCGGGCGCGGCGGCGAACCACACCATTTTCGGGAGGTAACGGTCCGCCGCATCCTCGCCATGCGCCGCGAGCGCGGCGACGACCGGCCAGCGGTCGGCGGACGGCAGCGCAGGCGTCGCGGAGGCGACGGCGAGGCGCACGGCGGACGAGGGATCGCTCGTCGCGAGGCGCGTGAGGTCGGCCGCGGCCAGGGCGAGCGCGGCAGGGCGGTCGGTGCCGAGCTGCACGGCCCAGGCGCGGACCAGCTCGGAGGAGTGCCCGAGGGCCGCGTTAAGCAGGGCCGTATCCAAATTTCCCGACACATGCAGGGTCCAGAGCGCGCGGAGCTGCGAGACCACGTCCGACTGCACATCGCCGGCCTGCGCGCGAAGCGTGGCCAGCGCCGCGGCGTCGAGCGCGCGCGCGGCGGCGCGCTCCTGCAGGAGGCGGCGGGCGGTGCGGACGTACCACTCGCTCTGGTGCGTGTGCAGCGCCGCGAGCTGGGCGTCCGTCATCGCGGCGAGATCGACTTTCTTCGGCTGGTAGGTGGCGGCCCACTCGACGCGGTAGAGACGGCCGTTGGTGCGGTCCCAGAGTTCGTCGCGGGGATTGTGGCAGTGCTGGGTGTCGACCCAGTCGATCACATAGACCGCGCCGTCGGGACCGTACTGGAGATCGACCGCCATGTAGGTCGGGTCGGGCGCGAAGAGCAGGTCGTAGCCCGCGTGAAAGGTCTCGTAGGCGGAGCCGACCCGGACGTTCTCCTGGTGGTTGAGCTGATGCCCGTGCAGGTTGTGCGTGAAGACGTGGTCGCGGTAGATGTCCGGCCAGTTGTCGCCGAGATAGATCATCGTGCCGACATGGGAGTGACCGCCGTACACGGCCGTCGTCCCGGGCTTGCCCGCGCCACCCTCGCCGCTGTCGTAGCGCGCGGAGGCCATCAGGTAATTTTTCAGGTCGGGCGCGAAGTCCGGGCCGCGGTTCGAGATGAACGGCGCGAAGTTGTTGTTGCCCTGGTTCCAGTAGTGGCCGTTGCGGATCACATAGGTCGTGCCGCCGCCGCCGTAGAAGCTGCGGCAGTGCGTCATGAACAGGTGGCCGACCGCGTTGAAATCAAGGCCCCACTGGTTGCTGCCGCCGGCGGCGTAGATCTCGAATTCGTGGCGCACGGGATGGTAGCGCCACACCGCCGCGTGCACGCGCTTGCGCTCGGCGTCGGACGCGCCGGGCTTGCCGACGAAGGCGTTCGAGAAGACCCCGTGGCACCCGTAGAGCCAGCCGTCGGGCCCCCACGTGAAACTGTTGAGCGTCTCGTGCGTGTCCTGATAGCCCCAGCCATCGAGGAGGATCTGCGGAGGACCGTCGGGCACGTCGTCGTGATTCCGGTCGGGGATGAACATCAGGTACGGAGCCGCGCCCACCCACACACCGCCGAAGCCGACCTCCAGCCCGCTCACGAGATTCAGTTTGTCGGCGAAGACCTTCTTCGTCTCGAAGACCCCGTCGCCGTCCTTGTCCTCAAGGATGACGATGCGGTCCTTCCCCTGCCCTTCGGGCTGGCGGTTGGGATAACCGTAGGCCTCGGCGACCCAGAGCCGTCCGCGTTCGTCGATCGCAAAGGCCACCGGCTGGTGGAGGTCCGGCTCGGCCGCGATGAGCTCGGCCTGAAAGCCGGTCACGAGCTTCATCCCGGCGACGACCTTTTGCGCGGCGGGATTGGCGACCGCGGTGGGCTTCGCGGGATTGTCGCGCAGGTGCCAGAGCACGGGGCTCGCGTTCAGTCGCGTGAGGTCGTCGATCTCGGCGACGCGGCGCAGGGGAGGATCGCCGTTGCGGCGGTAGTTGCCGATGCCCGTGGCGTTGGCGGGTGTGGCCACCGGAGCCGCCGCCGAGGTCGTCGCGGAGGGCTTCGCGGTAGCGGCGGCCGGCGGGAGCGCGGTCTGGCCGAGCCGCGTGAGGCGGAGGTTGCGAAACTGGATTTTCGCCGGGCCCGCCCCGCTGTGGAGCTGCAGCGCGATCAGACCGGAGTAGCGCGCGGCGTCCGACTGGTGGTCGTCCAGCACCGAGACGCGCGTACCGTTGATCCACACCTCCACGTGCGGGCCGCTCGCGAGGATGCGGTAGGTGTTCCACTCGCCGGCGGGGCGCGGGAGCTTCAGGTAGTCGGCGGGCTGGCCGAAATCCTCGTTCCACCGCCGCCCGTCGGGCGCGATGGCGACGCGTCCGCCGCGCTCCACGAGCAGCGCACGCCCGTGTTCCTCATAGATGCGGCCGAGCCACAGCTTGCCGTCGTCGAGGTCGGCCTGGTAGCCCTTGGCATGCCCGTCGGGGAGGCGGGTGGAGCGGAACTGGATGCCGGAGTTGGCCGTAGGGCCTCCGCTGATACGAAACTCCGCCGTGAGGTCGAAGTCGTGGACCTCGCCGTTCCAGTAGATGAACTCGTTCTTCGCGAGCTTCTGCCCGGCGGGGATCTCCCCGGTGATCGCGCCGTCCTCCACGCGCCAAGAGGCGGCGCTGCCGTCCCAGCCGGCGAGCGTCTGCCCGTCGAAGATCGCCTGCACCGCGGGCCCGGCGGCGCGAACGGAGGTGGGCGCCTGGGCCAAGGCGGAGGCGAAGGACAGACCGAGCGGCAGGACGGCGAGGCGCAAGGCGCGAACGAAGTGCATGGGAGGAGGCGGGGAGGTGGGAATGGGGACCGGCGCGGCCGCTGCCGCGCAACAGCCTCACTTTTTCTGCGAGAGCAGCACCGCGGTGCCGCGCTTGTTGCCGATCACGAAGTCGGGCCGGCCATCGCCGTTGACATCGGCGGTCACGAGCTGCGTGCCGACGCCGGTGGTCATGTCGATCACCCGCGGCTCATAGGTCGCGGTGTGATTGGGCCCGCGGCGCAGCACAAACGCGCAGAGGTGCGGATCGGCCTTGGCGTCGACATCGCCGGTCGGGCCGTGGGCCCACCAGCGTTTGCCGGTCACGATGTCCGGGACGCCGTCGCCGTCGAAATCCGTCAGCACGACCGCGTGGAGCTGCGCAAACTGCACCCCGGCGTTCTGCTCCTCGCCCTTCTCCGCGAGGATCACGTGCTCCTTGAACGAGATCGCGCCGTCCGCGCCCTTCACCTGCTCGAACCACGAGAGCCCGTAGCCGTGCGCGGCCTTGGCCGTGATCACGTCGGGCAGGCCGTCGGCGTTGACGTCCATCACGTACATTTGCGAGCCGCCCTTGGCGCTGAAGGGAAACTTGTGCTGCTTCCACACGGGATCGCCCGCGAGATTGGCGGGCTGCTCCCACCAACCGTCTTTTTCGAGAATGTCGTTGAGCCCGTCGCCATTGACGTCGCCGACGCCGAGGCCGTGGGTGTACCGCTGCCAGCCCATCGCCGGGGAAACGGCGTGAAACGTCCACGGCCGGCCCGGGTCCTTCGGGTCCGGCGAGGCGAAGCCCAGCCGCCCCGCGCTCATGCACACGAGCGACGGCGGGCCCTTCGGGAGGAGCTGCGTGAACGTCGGCGACTCGTTGTCCACCGGCAGCATCACGACGTAGCGGCGCCACGCCCCGCCCTTCGGGCCGGGGTTCTGGTACCACGAGGCATCGACGCCGGGGAAGCCGATCACGAACACGTCCATCCAGCCGTCGGCATTGAAGTCGTAAGGAAACGCGAAGAAATTGTCCGAGTACTTCAGCGGGTCGAAGGTGACGGGCGCGAAGATCTCGTGCCGCTTCGTGAAGTCCGGCCCCTCGTACCAGTACGGGCCGGAGAGCGCGTCGAGCACGCCATCCTTGTTGAAGTCCGCGAAGGTCGCGCCCTCGCAGAAAAAATCCGTTGAGAGCGTGAGTTTCTTGTACGCGGGCGTCTCGGGCGCGGCGGCCCAAGCCGCCAACGGGGCCAGCGCCAGCGAGAGGAGAAGGGCGCACGCCGCCAACGGGCGCGACACCGGGAGTCGAGGGATGGTTTTGCTCATGGGGTGAAACGGAGGGGAGCCGTTCGGGGGGTCGAGGGGCAGAGTAACAGAGCAACCCTCTAGCAACCATGAGACCTCACGCGATCAAAATGAGCTTTTTCACCGGCGGTGAAGGTGAACCGCCGCCTCCGGACGGCGTCTCTCCGGAAAAATCGTTCTCGTTCCTCGTTCTCGTTCTCTTTCGTCAGAAACACGGTTCATTGCCCTGCACCTGAGAGAACGAGGAACGATTACGAGAACGAGGAACGATCGGCCAAACCGACGGCGCTCGGAGATCGCCGCCCCCCCCACCGCTCCGCCGTCCTCACCCCGCCGGCAACACGTCATACGTCATCTGCACCAGCCCCGTCGAAAACCCCCGCGTGTCCCGCAGCCGCAGCTGCTGGTCGCCCCACGCCCCGGGCGGAAACAGCGGGATCCCCTCGCCCAGCAGCACCGGCACCACGGTCAGGATGATCTCGTCGACCACCCGCCCCGCGAGGCACGCCGCGACGATCTCCGCACCGCCCACCAGCCAGATGTCGCGGCCCGGTTCGGCGCGCAGCGCGCGCACAAACCCCGCGATGTCGTCGCTCACAAACTCCGCGTGCGGGTCGCGCCACTTCAGCGGCGTGTGCGTGAACACCACGCAGCGCCGCCCCTCGTACGGCTGCCCGCTGAAGGTCAGCGACAGCTCGTAGGTTTTCCGCCCCAGCAGCACCGTGTCGATGCGGGAGAAAAATGCGCCGTAGCCATAGTCCTCCGCCGGAGTGATCGGCGGCAGCCAGTCGATCGCGCCGTCCTTGCGCGCGATGTACCCGTCGAGACTGGACGCGATGTAAAGTGAGACCTTGCGCATCGGGCCGGCTCAGTTCGCGCGCCATTCCGCGCCGGGCAGGTCCGGACCGAAGAGCCGGGCCACCAGCCCCGGCCAGGCTCCGCCGAGGGCGCGGCACAGACGCGCGTGGTCTTCGTCGGTGACCGCCGAGACGGTGAACGTCACCCGCGTGCCCCCGGTGTCGGTGGCCCCGATCCGCAGCGGGAGGGCGTGCAGCGCATCCTCCGACCAGCCGGCGCGGAGCGTGATCTCGCCGGCGCGTTCGACGGCCTCGAGCGCGACGTACAGTTCGCCGAGCGAGGTCAGCGCGGCCCAGCGTCCGCGGCGTACATAGACCCGTTCGCAAAACGAGCCGGCCCAGTGCGGCAGGTTCTCGATGTCGGCGAGTTCGCGGAACACCCGCTCCTGCGGCGCCTCCAGCAGGAGGATCGCGGTGTAGCCGGTGGCGTGCGACCGCGTCGGGACGTCGGGCGACGCCTCCCCGGCGGCGGCGGCGGAAAAATCGGCGAGCGTGTTCATGCGGCGTTACGTTGATGGATGACCACCGAGTTGCCGTCCGGATCGCTGATGATCGCCATGCGGCAGGTCGGGCTCGTCATCGCGTCCAGGACAAAGCGCACGCCCGCGGTCTTCAGGGTCGCGATCGCGGCGTCGAAGTTCTCGACCTCAAACGCAATGCCCGGCCCGTCGGGCGACGGCTTCCACATCTCGCCCGCCATGTTGCTGATCGCGATGGTGCCGGCGCCCACGGCGTATTCGATCCACTGCTTGTCGCCGTGGCCGAAGGTCTGGGCGGGCGTGAGGCCGAGGAGCTTTTCGTAAAACGTCCGCGCGCGGGCGAGGTCGGTGACAGGGTAGCCGGTGAAGGCGATTTCGGTGATGCGGATCATGTGGTGGTGAGGCTGCCCCCTTTGTACCACCCCCTCCTGACAGCGTTATGTCAGGAGCGTTTCCGAACCGACCGGGCATACCGGTTTATGACGCGCTTCGCCTCCTGGCCGACGAGCCGGCGGAGCTTTGCCGGCTCCAGCGCCTCCGCCTCCGCGCCGAACGACAGGAGCCAGCGCGCCAGCCATTCGAACGCGTAGGTCGTGAACGCAAACTCCGTCCCGCCGTCGCGCTCGCGCTCCGCGACCAGGGTCGCGTAGGTCTCGCGCCGCGCACGGTCCTGCACGCACTTTGCAAACCACACGCGCACCGGCAGCACGTCGTCCCGCGATACCTGCTCCTTGAGATGCTTGGTCAGGGAAAAGTCCTCGTGCGCGGGAAACAGCTCGTCGAGCACCACCAGTTCGCGGATGCGGTCCACCCGGAAATGCCGCACGTCCTCGCGCAGGCGGCACCACGCCACGAGGTACCACGCGCCGCCGTAGCACACCACGCCGAGCGGCTCCACGTCGCGCGCCGTCTCGTCCTTCTCGCGCCCGCGGTAGGTCATGCGCAGCACCCGCCGCTGCCCCACCCCGCGCTGCACCGCGAGCAGCCAGGGCTGCGCGTCCGGCTCGGGCGCCATGCCCCGCGGCCGGCCCAGCACCACCGTCTGCCGGCCGAGGCGCTCCACATGGTCCTGGCGCTCGCGCGGCAGCACCGCGCGCAGCTTGTCCAGCGCGGCCGCCATCGGCTCGTGCAGCGACGCATCGGTGAACTGTTTCACCATCGCCCCGCCGACAAACAGCGCGGTCGCCTCGTCCGCCGTGAGCGACACCGGCGGGAGATGGTAGCCCTTCACGAGCGAGTACCCCACCCCGGCCTCGCCCGCGATCGGCACGCCCGCCTCGCCCAGCGCCGAGATGTCGCGGTAGATCGTGCGCACGTTCACCTCGAAGTGCGCCGCCAGTTCCTCGGCACGCACGATGCGCCTGCCTTGCAGGTGCATCACCATCGCGACGAGCCGGTCCGTTCGATTCATGCCCACCGTGGTAAGGTCTTCCCGGCCCGTGACAAAACTTCTTCGCGGCATTCGCCCGTCCCCACCGGTCCGGTTTGCGCCCGGCGCGCCGGTTACACGTCCTCTGAAAATTATTCCAAAACCCGCCGTTGCCTTGGGCGGTTTGGCTCGTCTTGTCTTGCCCACCCACGATGAGTTCCCACCACCCCCTCGTATCCTTGCGTCCGCTTGCCTCGCTCGCGGTCTTCGCCCTCGCCTCCGCCGCGCTCCCCGCCCAACCCCCCGCCACCAAGGCCGGCGGTCCCCCCGGTGCCCCGCCGCCCCCGGTCATCCCGCCCCTGCCGGACTACGTGCCGACCGATCTCTTTACGGTGCCGGAGGGCTTTGAGATCACCCTCTGGGCCCGGTCCCCGCTCTTCCACAACCCCACCAACATGGACATCGATGCGCAGGGCCGCATCTGGGTCACCGAGGGCGTGAACTACCGCAAGCACAAGGACCGCAACCCCGCCGGCGACAAGGTCGTCGTCCTCACCGACACCGACGGCGACGGCAAGGCCGACAAGGCCGACACGTTCATCCAGGAGCCGCAGTTCACCGCGCCCCTCGGCATGGCCGTGATCGACAACCAGATCATCGTCTCCCACGCCCCCGACCTGATCGTCTACACCGACGTCAACCGCGACGGGAAATTCGACCCGCGCATCGACAAGCGCGACGTCCTCCTCACCGGCTTCCAGGGCGGCAACCACGACCACTCGCTGCACTCCGTGACCTTCGGCCCCGACGGCAAATGGTACTTCAACCAGGGCAACACGGGCGCGATGTTCACCGACCGCTCCGGCCGCGTCACCCGCCTCGGCGGCACCTACGACGGCCGCAGCAGCGGTGGCGCCAATCTCTACAGCTGGAAGCCCCTCGACATCGCCGGCGCCAAGAGCGACGACGGCCACTCCTACAACGCCGGCGCCGCCCTGCGCATGAACCCCGACGGCACGCGCGTCGAGGTCATCGGCCACGGCTTCCGCAACAGCTACGAGCAGACCGTCACCTCCTTCGGCGACGTGTTTAACAACGACAACGACGATCCGCCCGCGTGCCGCACCACCTTCCTGATGGAGTACGGCGACCTCGGCTTCTTCTCCAAGGACGGCTCCCGCATGTGGAACGCCGACCGCCGCCCCGGCCAGACCATCCCCGTCGCCGAGTGGCGCCAGGACGACCCCGGCCACATCCCCGCCGGCGACGTGTACGGCGGCGGCTCGCCCACCGGCATCGCCTTCTACGAGGGTGACGCCCTCGGCGAGAAATGGCGCGGCCTCCTCCTGAGCTGCGAACCCGGCCGCAACGTCGTGTTCGGCTACTTCCCCAAGGCCGACGGCGCCGGCTACAAGCTGGAGCGCTTCGACTTCATCACCACCAACAAGGAGCAGGTTTACTCCGGCACCGACTTCAAGGGCGGCACGCGCGGCATGACCTCCGAGACCAAGACCCTCTTCCGCCCCTCCGATGTCGTCGTCGGCCCCGACGGCGCGATCTACGTCGCCGACTGGTTCGACCCCCGGGTCGGCGGCCACTCCGACTTCGACGAGAAAACCAACGGCGCCATCTACCGCATCGCCCCGAAGGGCTTCAAGTCGGTCGTGCCGAAGTTCGACCTCGCGACGACCGAGGGCCAGATCACGGCGTTGAAGAGCTCCGCGGTGAACACCCGCGCCTCCGGCTTCCTCCGCCTCAAGGCCCAGGGTGCCAAGGCCGTCCCCGCCGTCGCCGCCCTCCTGAGCGACAAGAATCCCTACATCCGCGCCCGCGCCGCCTACCTCCTCGCGCAGCTCGGCGCCGAGGGCGTCGCCAAGACCGTCGGCGAACTCAAGTCCGCCGACCCGATGCAGCGCATCGCCGCCTACCGTGCCCTCCGCCGCGCCGACCAGCCGATCCTCGCGCACGCCAAGGCCCTCGCCACCGATACCTCGCCGGCCGTCCGCCGCGACGTCGCGATCTCGCTCCGCGATGTCCCTCTGGCCGATGCCAAGGACCTCCTTCTCACGCTCGCCCAAGGCTACGACGGCAAGGACCGCGCCTACCTCGAGGCTTGGGGCACCGGCTGCACCAACAAGGAGGCCGACATCTACGCCGCCCTCTCCGCCGCCAATCCCGAGAAGGA
The DNA here is from genome assembly GCA_026398065.1 of Verrucomicrobiota bacterium. Taxonomy (GTDB): domain Bacteria; phylum Verrucomicrobiota; class Verrucomicrobiia; order Opitutales; family Opitutaceae; genus GAS368. The sequence continues at coordinate 17,078 of JAPLTR010000647.1, forward strand.
TTCCCTCAAGTGGACCGCGGCCTACGCCGGCCTGATCTGGAGCCTCACG
>JAPLTR010000517.1 GCA_026398065.1 Verrucomicrobiota bacterium
GGCGATCAGGTCGCCGTAGCCGCCGAGAAACTGACTGAGGGTGTGCTGCGTGGCTCCGTAGCCGAGGAACTCGCTCGGCTGGAGCCCGTTCTCGTCATGCGCCCGGTTGAAGTCCGGAAACTTGGCCCGCAGTTCGGCGAGGATCGCGCCATCGACGGGCTGCTCCAGCGTGAGCGAGGGCGCGGTCGCTGACCCATTGAACTTTGTCCACCACGTGTACGGCACGGTCTGCAGCACCTCGCGACCGATGATCTGGGACCAGTGATTTTCGTGCCGGTAGGCGGCGGCCAGCAGCGTGCCCGGGAGGCCGCGCTGTTGGAAGATCCGGTGGGCGTTCTTAAAGACCGCGATGCCGGCCCAGTCGATCGCCCCGGGCGTCGTCGAGATCCTGTCCTTCTCGGCCACGCGCTTCAATTGGTCGTCCACGCGGCCGATCATGAGCGTGATGTACGGGCGGATCGCGTCGGCATCGCGGCCCGCGGCGCGGGCGCGCTTGAGTCCGCGCTCGAGCGCCGCAGCGACGGAGATCGCCTGGGCGACGGTGAAACTGACGGTCGCATTTACGCGGATGCCGCGTGCAGTCATTTCCTCGATGGCGGCGATGCCCACCTCGGTCGCCGGGGCCTTGATCGCGATATTGGGGGCGAGGGAGGCGAGCTGCGTCGCCTGTTCGACCATCAGGTCCTTGTTCGGATAGTATTTCGGGTTCACCTGCGCCGACAGATAGCCCTTTGCCCCGCGGGTGGCTTCGAAGACGGGGGCGAGACGAGAGGCGGCATCGATGGCGAGCGTATGGATGAGCCGCCAGGCGATGTCGTCCTCGGTGTCGGTGGGATGCTCGACCAGCAGGCGGTCGATGATCGGATGGCAGAGCGCGGGCTGGGCCTTCACGGCCTGCGAGACGATGACGGGGTTCGAGGTGCCGCCGACCGCACCGAGCGCGACCGCTTCGGAGAGCTCGTCGGGCACGCCGGAATCGTTCCACCAATCGGCGCCGAGCGCCGTCATCTGGGACATGCGGGAGGGAGTCATGGGGAAATCAGACGCCGGCATGGGTGCGGACATAGGCGCGGGCCGCGCGGGCTTTGGGGAGGGCGGGGACTTTCACGGGGTCTTCCTCCGCTTCCACGACGAGCCAGCCGCGATAGTCCACCGAGGCGAGCACCTTGAAAATGGCGGGGAAATCCACGCAACCGTCGCCGGGGATCGTGAAGACGCCCTCGGTCACCGCGCGGCAGAACGACCAGCCCTCGCGGCGCACATGCTCCGCGATGGCGGGACGCACGCTCTTCAGGTGGACGTGTCCGATCCGGGCGGCGTGGCGCTGGGCGACCGCCACCGGGTCGATGCCCGCAAAGGCGAGATGTCCGGGATCCAGGACGAGGGAAAGCAGGGGAACATCGGCGAGCAGGCGGTCGAGCTCGGCCTCGGTCTGGATGACCGTGCCCATGTGATGGTGGTACACCACGCGCATCTCCTCGGAGGAAGCGACGGCGCAGAGGTGCTTCAGGCCGTTGGCGAAGCGCACCCATTCCTCGGCGCTCAGCGCGCGGCGGTCCGCCGTGCCGAAGCCGAGTGTGGCTTCTCGCGTGCCGTGGATGCAGTGGCTGCATTCGGCGACGATGGCGACCCGGGCGCCGAGGGTCTTCAGGAGATTCAGATGGGCGCGGAAATTCTTCTCCTCCTCGCCAAGGTCGCGCGTCGCGAGGTAAGTGGAATGCCAGCCGCTCACGAGCCGCAGCTGGTGACGGCCAAGCGCGTCCGCGAGCGGGGCGGGCGTGCGCGGGTAGGCGTGGCCGAGTTCGCTGCCGGCGAACCCCGCCGCCCGCATCTCGCCCAAAATGGTGTCGAGCGGGACATCGCCGGCGAGTTCGTTGAAATCGTCGTTGCTCCAGATGATGGGATTCGCGCCGACGAGGCAGTCGCGGTGAAGGAAGACAGGGGCGGACATGAAGGGAATCGAGGGGGTCAGTAATAGAAGCGCTGGCGCTTGATCCCGCGGGCGTAGGCCTTGCTCGCCGCGCGGACACCGGGAAGTTGCGAGGTGGCCGAGACCGGCACATCCCACCACGAATAGCCGGGGAGGCGGACATCGGCGGGCACCGGGACGTGGATTACGACGACGCCCGGAGCGGACTTCGCGGTTGCGAAAGCGGCGCGGAGTTCGGTGAGCGTGGTGGCCCGCAGGCCGGTGGCGCCGAGGCTTTCGGCGTTTTTCGCGAAATCGACGTCAACGGGCCTGCCCTCCAGCCGCGACCCGGCCGCCGTGCGGTGGCGGAACTCGTTGCCGAAACTGTTGCCGCCGCTGCCGCGCTGGAGACCGTGGATGCAGCCGAAGCCGTGGTTGTCGCAGACGACGACCGTGAGTTTCAGGCCCTCCTGTACGGCGGTCACGATCTCCGTGTGCAGCATCAGGTAGCTGCCGTCGCCCAGGAAGGCGTAGACCGCGCGCTTTGGATCCGCGAGCTTCAGGCCCAGCGCGCCGGCGATCTCGTATCCCATGCATGAATACCCATACTCGGAGTGGTAGTCGTTGCGCGCGTGGGAACGCCAGAGCTTGTGGATGTCGCCCGGGATGCCGCCGGACGCGTGGATCACGGTGCCGTCCGCGCCGCAGGCGAGATTGAGCTCGTCGATCACCTGCGCCTGGGTGAGCGGGACGCCGCGCTTCGGCGCGACGAGCGTCGCGCGGGTGGTGTCCCACGCGGCCCGTACGCGGGCGACCTGGGCGCGGTACTTGGTCGGGAGGCTCCAGCCCGCGAGCGCGCGGGTGAGCTGGGCGAGGATGGCGCGGGCGTCGCCGATCAGCGGGAGTGCGCCGTGCTTGTGCGCGTCGGCGGAGACGATGTTGATCCCGAGGAACCGGACCCGCGGGTTTTGAAACTGGCTCTTGGAAGCCGTCGTGAAATCGCTGAGGCGCGTGCCCACATTGATGATGAGGTCGGCCTCGAGGGCGAGGGCGTTGGCCGCCGCGGTGCCGGTGACGCCCACGGCGCCGAGGCACGAGGGATGCGAGTCGAGCAGCGCGCCCTTGCCGGCCTGCGTGACGCCGGCCGGGATGCCGGTGGCCGCGCAGAACTTGTCCAGCGCCGCCGTGGCGTCGCTGTAGTGGACGCCGCCACCGGCGACGATGAAGGGGCGCTTCGCCGCGCGGATCGCGGCGACGGCGGCGCGCAGGCGCTCCGCGGAGCAGCCGGGGCGCTCGACGGTGTAGACCCGCTTCTCGAAGAAGTGCAGCGGGTAGGCACAGCTTTCGGCCTGCACGTCCTCCGGCATCGCAAGCGTGACGGCGTCGGTCTCGGCGGGATCGGCCAGGATGCGCATCGCCTCGGGGAGCGCGGTGAGGAGTTGTTCGGGGCGGTTGAGGCGGTCCCAGTATTTGGAGACGGGGCGAAAGCAGTCGTTGACGCTCACGTCCTGGCTGGTCGGATACTCCAGCTGTTGCAGGACCGGGCCGGGGCGGCGGTTGGCAAAAATATCGCCGGGCAGCAGCAGCACGGGCAGGCGGTTGACCGTCGCGACCGCCGCGCCCGTGAGCATGTTGGTGGCGCCGGGGCCGATGGAGCTGGTGCACGCGTAGGTGCCAAGGCGCTGGCGGGCCTTGGCGAAAGCGACGGCCGCGTGGACCATGCCCTGCTCGTTCTTGGCCTGAAGATAGGGGAGGCCCCGGCCGCCATGCTCCTCGAGAGCCTGGCCGAAACCGGTGACATTGCCATGGCCGAAGATGCCCCACACGCCGTTGATCAGGCGGTGCTCGACGCCGTCGCGGGAGATGTACTGGCGCTTGAGAAAGCGCACCAGCGCGGCGGCCATATTCAGGGTGACGGTTTTGCTCCTGGGGGGGGGCGAGGGGCGGCGAATCATCCAAAGATAGTACATTCCATAACCCGGGGCGGAGACCTGCCCGTGATCGAGGCCGGGGGGAATGACCACGGTGTCATGGTTGCGGACCTTCACCACCTCATCTCCCAACTCGGCGTGGCCGTATCCGTCGGGATGCGTGAAACGGTAGTGGTAGATCTCGGGCTGATCGTGGTGGTGCGGCGGGTAGCTGGACCAGCGACCGGGATAGTTGATCACCTCGCCCAGCACGAGGTTGGCCTCCGGCCGGCTCGCGCGATCGAAGATCAGGCGGACGTTGCGGAGGCAGGCGTTCTGGACGAGCCCCGCGCCGCGATACTCGGGCGTGAGATCCGCGGGCAGATACAGCCGCGGAGGAAAGCGGCGATCGTTCGGTGTGCGCACGACGGCCCATTCGGTGTCGTCCGAGTGGGTGCGGAGTGTGACGGACGTGCTCGGGCCGAGGTGTAGCACGGTGGGCGGTTCGTCGAAGAGACTGCCGCGTTGCACCGTTACGGTCGTGCCGGCGAAGGTCAGTTCCGCGGCGCCGCGCAGGAGCACCCAGGCGGTCTCGAAGGGATGGGTCTCTGAGATCGTTTCCCCGCGACCGGGCCGGCGGGACCCGAAGTCCATCTGGGGTTCGGGGGTGGGCGAGGGCAGGGCGCCCTCCGCACGGGTGATGGCGGTGAACCCGGACGGAAAACCGTCGCGGGGGCCGCGGAGCAGGGTTTGGGCCGGAGGCATGGGGTAAAAATGTAAACGTTATCAGTCATGGGCCGGTCAACTTCATTTCTCACTTCGCCCTTGCGCCCGGCCGGCAATTTCGAACGCATCCCCCCGAGCCCAAATCGGATGACACCCCCTTCCTCCACTCCTCTGCCCGAGCCGGCCTCGGAGCTGTTTTCGTTGCGCGGGCGGCGCGCGCTCATCACCGGATCAGGGCAGGGGATCGGCTTCACGCTCGCCCGCGGTCTGGCCGCCGCCGGGGCTGAGCTCGTGCTCAACGACATTGACCCGGTTCGGCTGGAGCAGGCCGTCGCGACGCTGAAACAGGAGGGCTTCCCGGTGACCGGGCGGTGCTTCGATGTCACGAAGTCGGCGGAGATCGATGCGGCGCTGGCCGAGGTCGGGCCGCTAAATATTTTGATCAACAATGCCGGCATTCATCGCCGCGCGCCGTTGGAGTCGATGCCGCTCGAGGCGTGGCAGGCGGTGCTCGACGTGAATCTCACCAGCGCGTTTCTCGTGACGAGGGCCGTGGTGCCGGGGATGATCCGGCGACGCGCCGGAAAGATCATCAATCTCTGCTCGCTCAACTGCGAGGTGTCGCGTCCGACCATCGCCAACTACGCGGCCGCGAAGGGCGGGTTGAAAATGCTGACCCGCGCGATGGCGGTGGAGTGGGGGAAGCACAACATCCAGGCCAACGGCCTCGGGCCGGGCTACATCCGCACGGCCATGACCGGCACCTTGACGGTCGACCCGGAGTTCGACCGCTTCATCCGCGCCCGGACGCCGGCGGGGCGGTGGGGCGAGCCGAAGGAGTTGGTGGGCACGGCCGTCTTCCTTTCGTCCCGCGCCGCCGATTTCGTGAACGGCCAGATCCTCTACGTGGACGGCGGCCTGCTGGCCGCGCTCTAAATTGTCACAATTGCAGCGTGGCTTCGGCGGGGGTGGTGGGGTTCACTGGCGCGGGTCATCTTTCATCATGTCTGTCCGTTTTCCTGAATTCGCCACCCTCCTGTTGTGCATCGCGGTCGCGGCCCCGGCCGCTCCGGGGCAGGCCGAGCCCGCGGCCGGCGCGCTCAAGCCCCGTGTGGTCACCGAACCGACGAAGCACGACACCGACGACCCGGCGATTTGGATTCATCCGACCGACCGGACGAAGAGCCTGGTCGTCGGCACCGACAAGCATTCGGACGGGGCGCTCTACGTCTACGACCTCGATGGCAAGATTGTGCACCGGGTGGGCGGGCTGAAGCGGCCCAACAATGTCGACATCGCCTACGGCCTGCCGCTCGGCGG
>JAPLTR010000466.1 GCA_026398065.1 Verrucomicrobiota bacterium
CGCGCCCTCGCGCCCTCGCTCGCCGACCCCTCACCGGCGGCCGCGGTTCCGTTGCCCGTGACACCTAGACCCGACCAGTCCAGCCTCGCCGCGGTGTTCGAGGCCGAGGAAAGCGGCCTCCTCCGCTTCGCCATCGGCCTCGTCCGGCGCCGCGACATCGCCGAGGAACTCGTCCAGGAAACCTTCCTCCGACTCCACCAGGTCTGGGGCGAGGTCGAAAACCCCCGCGCCTGGCTCTACCGCAGCCTCCGCAACCTCGCCCTCAACCACCTCCGCGACCGCCCCAACGAGGCCGAACTCCAGGAAGACACCACCCCCCACGAAGCCGCCCTCCCCGTCGAGCAACTCGCCCGCCACGAGGCCGTCGGCATGGTCAAACTGATCCTCGCCGAGCTGCCGCCCGAGGACCGCGACCTCATCCGGCTCAAGTACCACGACGACCTGAAATACCACGAAATCAGCCAGCGCACCGGCCTCACCTCCGGCAACGTCGGCTACCGTTTGCATCATCTTTTGAAATCGCTCGCCGACCGCCTGCGGACCGCCGGCGTCGAGAGCAGCCAAGGCTAAGGAGGCCACCATGCATCACGATCACACCACTCCCTCCGCCCCCACCCCGCCCGAACTCGAGGCCCGCGTCGTAGCCTGGGTCGCCGGCGAACTGACCGAGACCGAGATCAAGGAACTCGCCCCCCTCGTCGCCGCCAGCCCCGAACTCACGATCTTCAAACGCCGCATCGAAGCCGTCCACGGCCTCGTCACCGAAGCCGAGCGTCCCGACGCCGAACCCCTCCGCCTCTCCCCGGAACGCCGCGCCAAACTCCTCCAGACGATCGGCGGGGCCGCCGAAGCCGCTCCCACCACCGCGAAGACCGCGACTCCCGTGATCCCGCTCCCCGCAGTCTCCCGCGCCAAGCGTTGGAACTATCAGGTGTGGGCGGCCACCGCCGCAGCGTGCGTGGTGCTCGGACTTTTTCTCGCGAGCTCGGTGCCTCATTTCGGTCTGGCTCGGAAGCCCAACCGGCCCGAACCCGTGGCGACATCGATCGCCATGGAGCTGCCGACCTTGGTCGCGAAAGACGACTTTGCTTCCTTGCCTGCCGCGCCCGGCGCGCTCGGCGTCAATGACGCGAGCGTGCGCCCAGAACCCCTCACGACGCTCATGCTGCCCGCCCCCGTTCTTTCCGGCTCCACCGCGGACTTTGCGACCCCGGCGAATCCCTCCCTCGCGTTTCAGGAAAACCTCCAGACCGCGGTCAAGGAGAGCCTCTCCGCCGCAAACACCCTTCAACTCCCGCCCACCGAAGCCACACTATCACAAAGCCGTTTGGCCACCGCGGCTACGCCGAGGATGGAGGAGGCGCGCAGGCTCTCTTCGGTGGCCGACGAGGTGGCGCGCCGCCGAGCCGAACGTACCGCCAACGAACAACAGGCCGACAAGAAGCGCGAAGCGGATGTCGGCGCGAAGCCCGCCATCGCCGTAGATGAGAACGCCACTCTTTCAAGGACCGCCCCCGCAAGCACCTTTTCGTCGACCAGCGGTGCCGTGAACACCCAGGGCGACAAGTTCTACGGCAATTCGTTCTCCTCCAGGGTCAGTCGGCCGGACGCGGGGGCCCCCGCGATGGGGCCAACTGGCGGAAATTCCGAGCCCGCGATCCCGCCTACTGACCTTACGACGGTTTTTCCCCCTGCGACTCCCGCCTCGACCATAACCTTCGATTCGAAGGGGAACCTCTACAAAGACGGCGTCGCCATCCATCAAACCGGCGGTTTCTACGCGGGCACGACTGGCGAACCCTCTGGCGCGTTGGGCGGCAACCGCCCCCTCACCTTCTCGGGCACCCTCCAAAACCATGCGAGCGCCCCCGTCGTGAGCGGCACCGGGGTTCAGCTCGGCCAAGCCGCGAACGAAACCATCAAGCTCGACGCGTTCATGGTCGCGAGTGCCTCGGAAGGAAATGCCAAGGCTCTCGCTCCGGGTAACGCCAAGTCTGGCGCTGCGGGCAGCCTCACGCTCGGATCCACCGGCCCGGTCAGCACCGACACGGTCGGCGTCTCCGCCGTAGGTGCCGGCGTGGATCCCACGACCACCACCCGCGCAGCCACTCAGGACGTCATTCAGCTCTCGGCCTTCAGCGTCGCTTCTCCGCAGAAATCCAAGGCCAAAGACACGGCACCGGCCGGTGCCGCTGGCCGCGCCGCCCCCACCCGTCCGACCACTGCCCCGGCCGCCCGCGGCCTGATCGCTGGCGCCGTTGCCTCCTCCCCAGCAAAATCTGCCGAAAGCCAAGCCAAGGCGCCCTCCACCAAGGCCCTCTTCCCCGCTTCGGCCGACATCACCCTGCCCGTGACCAACGACTCCACGTCTGTCGTCCTGGTCGGCGGCGCCACCTCCGACCGCGACGACGCCCGCCGCCCCGCTCCCGTCAAGCCGGTCCCGCTCCCGCCTGTCGAGGAAGCCAGCACCGCCAAGGACCCCGTATCCACTTTTTCCCTTCATGTCAGCGATGTCTCCTTCCGTCTGGCGCAGGCCGCGCTCGCCCGTGGGGAGGCGCCCGATCCCGCGCGCATCCGCCCCGAGGAATTCTACAACGCCTTCGACTATGGCGCCCCCGCCACCACGGCCGCCGAAAAGATCGGCGCCCGCCTCGAACAGGCCGCCCACCCGTTTCTCCAGCAGCGCAACCTCGTCCGCATCGCCCTGAAGGTCCCCGCCACCGGCCGCGGCGTCGGCACGCCCCTCCACCTCACCGTCCTCCTCGACACCTCCGGCTCCATGGAGCGCGAGGACCGCGCCGCCTCCGTGCGCCGCGCCCTTGAGGTCCTCGTCTCCCTCCTCGGGCCCGACGACCGCCTCACCCTCATCGGCTTCGCCCGCACGCCGCGCCTCCTCGCCGAGAATCTCCCCGGCGACCAGGCGCGCTCGATCCTTGATCTCCTCGCCCGCACGCCCTCCGAGGGCGGCACCAACCTCGAGGAGGCGATCAAGCTCGGCGGCGAACTCGCCCGTCGCCACCGCGCCCCCCACGCCCAGAACCGCGTCGTCCTCCTCACCGACGGTGCCGCCAACCTCGGCGACGCCGACCCCGCGCGCCTCGGCACGCTGGTCACCACGTTGCGCCAGGCCGGCATCGCCTTCGATGCCTGCGGCGTCGGCCTCAACGGCCTCGACGACGAAATCCTCGAGGCGCTCACCCGCCAGGGCGACGGCCGCTACTACGCCCTCAATTCTCCCGCGGACGCCGACGCCGGCTTCGCCCGCCAGCTCGCCGGCGCCTTCCGCCCCGCCGCCGAAAACGTCAAGGTCCAGGTGCGCTTCAACCCCGCCCGCGTCAGCCACTATCGTCTCATCGGTTTCGAGCAGCACCGCCTCCGCGAGCAGGATTTCCGCAACGATCAGGTCGACGCCGCCGAACTCGCCGCCGAGGAGGCCGCCGTCGCCCTGTATCAAGTCGAGGTGTTGCCCCAGGGCGAAGGCGAGCTCGGCGAGGTCTTCGTCCGCTTCCGCGACGTCGCGAGCGGCACGATGGTCGAGCGCTCGTGGTCGTTGCGCTACGATTCCGCCGCGCTCGCCTTCGACCGCGCCGCCCCCTCGCTCCAGCTCGCCGGCACCGCCGCCCTGCTCGCCGAAAAACTCCGCGGCGGCGAAGCCGCCGCCCAAATCCGGCTCCGCGACCTCGCACCCGTCGTAAACTCCCTCCGTCTCCACTACGCGCAGCAACCCCGCGTCCAGGAGCTCGTCACCATGTTCGCCCAGACCCGCCGCCTCCTGAACGACTGATCCTCTCCTCTGTAGGGCGTCTGTCTCGCAGACGCCGTCGTCCGAATCACCTCCACCGCCACCCAACGCACTCATCGGGTCGGGCCCGATCTCTAAGCGGGCCGTCCGCCTCTTTCTCTTTCCTCTTAATCGTTCTCTTTCTCCCACCGTGCACCCGGTAAACCGCAACCACAGAGGCACAGAGACACGGAGAAAACCGCCCAATCAAACCCACACTTCTCCCACCGCGACTCTCTCCGCCGACTCTTGTTTTCTCCCTCTGTGTCTCCGTGCCTCTGTGGTTCCTCCCCTTCTTTCTCTCGTCGCTTTCACGTCCTCTCCACTCTTCGCGTCCCCTGACAAATCCCTGACAACCGCCTGACGCCTCCCTGACAACCCGCTCCGGAAAACATGCGAGTATCGGCTCCGCCGAACGATCTCCGGACTCCCGCCTCAGTCATCGTCTCCGTCTCTCCTTCAAGCAAAGGACCTCCTCCCATGCATGCGTTAGCTATGTCCAAATTCCTCCGCCTCTCCCACGCCCTCCGCCTCACGATCGCCACCGCCCTCTGCGGCCTGTTCGCCGGCGCGCTCTTCCCGTCCGCCGCCCACGCCGCCGACGCCAGACCCACCTCCACCCTCACGCCCGATGGCAGCCGCATCACCATCGAACCCGTCACCCCACCGCCGCCCGCCGCCGTCTTTTTCTCCGCCACCGCCGACCAGACCCTTCGACTCTCGCAGGCTGAAATCACCGGCGAACTCCGTCTGAAACTCCACCTCGTTCAGGGCCGCCCCGACGTCCTCTCGCTCGGCCTCTCCGGCGACGGCGAAGTCATCTCCGTCACCGGTCCCGGCCTCCTCGACTGGTCCGTGCGCCAGGGCAACGGCGCCGCCACCGGCCTGCGTTTCCTCGACCTCCGCCCTGTCCCGCCCGCTTCTCCCGCTCCTGCACTCCCTCTCACCGCGCCCATCGCGCCCACGCCCGATCTCGACCTCGTCGTGCTCACGCGCCAGCGCAAACCCGCCGTTCCCGGCACCGCCTCCCTCCTCCTCCTCGTTCCCGGCCAGGCCGTCGGTTTTTCCTCCAAAGTCACGCTCCGCCGCGACCCCACCGTCGATCTCCGCGTCCAATCCGCCATCGGTCTGACCCCAGTCGCCTCCACCACCACCGCTTCCGACACCCTGCAATTCTTCACCAACGGTGAGGCCCGCCTCACCGTGCAGCTTTCCTCGCGAGGCGGCTCCCCCTCCGACGCCGAACTCTCCGGCGCGCAGCTCACCGGCAAGGTCAACCCCGCCAGCGCCGGCGTCGACTTCCGCCTCCGTGGCAGTCTCCGCGCCCAGAAGGCCGGCGCGCGCCTCCGCCTGCTCTCCGGCCGCGCGGCGCTCGCCGACAAAACCGCCGGCGATGGCTGGCACATCGAACTCATCGCCCTCGAAAACCAGGGCTTCGCCTACGATCTCGTCGCCGACCGCGAGGGCGTGCTCCCGCTCGATCTCACCTTTGCCGCCGAAGTGCGCGAGACGGGCGACTGGCGCACCCTCGATTTCGCGATGCCCGCGGGTGCGGTCGTGCCCTTGCTCCTTGAAGGCCTGGAATCCGGCGTGAGCTTCAAGCCCGACTCACCCGTCGTCCCCGCCACCACCCCGCAGGGCTGGAAAGGATTTCTTCCCGCCGACGGCACCGTGTCGCTCGCGTGGAAACACGCGCGCGCGGCGACCGAGGGCGCGCTGTTCTTCACGAGCTTCGAGCAGTCCGAGGTGCGCATCGGGGCCGGCCTGCTCCGGCAGTCCGCCCAGCTCGCCTTCCGCATCCTCCAGGGGAAGCTCACCGGCGTCCGCTGCCGGATCGACGGCCCCGGCGAAATCATCGGCGTCGAGGGCACGCACGTCGTCGGCTGGAAGGTCCTCGCCACCGACGCCGGCCGCGTGCTCGAAATCAGTTTCAGCCGTCCCGTGGAAACCGAGGGCTCCCTCGTGATCAACAGCCAGACGGAGCTCGGCAACTGGCCCGTGCGCGCCGAACCGATGCGGCTCACGCCCGAGGGCGGCGTCCGCCACTCCGGTTTCATCCGCGTCGCCAACCAGGGCGCCGCGCGTCTCGAGGTGGCGGAGGTCGCGGGCATGATGCAGCTCGCCCCCGCCCAGTGGCCCGGCGGGGCCATCGAGGCCGGCGCGCGGCAGGTGTTCGTCTACCGCTTCCCCTCGGCGACCCGTGGCTACCGCGTCGTAGCTTCACAAATCCAGCCCGAGGTCGGCGTCTCCGTCATCTCCACCTACGAACTCGCCGAGACCGCCCGTGTCCTCGATGCGAGCCTGGAGCTCGACGTCCGCGAGGCCCCGCTGCGCGAATGGTCGCTCCGTATCCCCGAAGATTATACGGTCGTCTCCCTCCAGGGCGCCGACGTCTCCGACTACGCTGCCGAGACCGAGGCCACCAACGGCACGCGCGCGCTGCGCGTCCTCTTCGCCCGCGCCGTCGAGGGACGCCAGTTGATCCAACTGCGTCTCGAAAAGAACCAGCCCGCCGCGGCCGGCGACTGGTCCCTGCCCGCCCTGCAGTTCCCCGGCGCCAAGTCCGTGCGCGGCCACGTCGGCGCGGTCGCGACCCCCGGCTTCCGCCTTGTGCCGGCCAGGGCCGACCGCCTCGTCGAGGTGCCGCTCGCGTTCTTCCCGAAACAAACCGTCGGCCTCCAGCAGGCGTGGCGGTTGCGCGAGCCGGACTGGACCGCCGACCTCCGCGTCGAGGCCCTCGGCCAGAGCGTGCAGGCCGACGTGTTTCACCTCTACTCGCTCAAGGAGGGCGCGGTCGTCTCCAGCGTGTTGCTCAACTATTTCGTGGTCGGCGCACCCGCCACCGAATGGCGCATCGAGGTCCCGACCACCGTCGGCAACATCGACGTCGTCGGCCAGAACGTCCGCCGCGACTGGCGGCGCGAGGGCGACCAGCTCATCGTCTCGCTGCACCAGCCCGTCCTCGGGGCCGCGACGCTGTTGATCACCTTTGAACAGCCGATGAGCGCACGCGGCGGCGTGATCGCCCCCGGCCAGGTGCGGCCGCTTGGCGTGCAGGCCGAGCGGGGCTACGTGCAGGTCGTGAGCCCGCTCCAGGTGAAGCACGAGATCCGGCAGGCCACCGGCGGCCTTTTGAAACTGGAGCCCACGGAGCTGCCCGCGGAGTTCCGCCTGCTCACCAGCGCCCCCTCGCTCGCCGTCTACCAATACACCGCGCGGCCCTTCGCCCTCGAGATGAGCGTCGAGTGGTACGCGCCGGGCGAGACAGTCGACCAGGTCGTCGACTTCGCGCAGCTGTCCAGCCGCGTCGCCCGCGACGGCCAGGTTGTGACCGAGGCGAAGTTCTTCGTGAAGACCCGCGGCCGCAAGGCCCTCCGCGTCGTGCTCCCCGAAAACGTGAAGCTCTGGGAGGCCCGCGTGGACAACGAGCTCGTCAACGCCCGCGCCGACGGCGACCAGACCGTGATCCCGCTCCCCGCGCGCACCAATCCCAACGAGCCCGTCGCCGTCTCGCTCCGCCTCGGCCAGACCGCCGTCGGCTCCGGCACGGCCGTGAAACTCATCGCGCCCCGCACCGCCTCCGCCCCCATCGTCATCAACGAGTGGGTCGTCAGCAGCGACTCCGGCCGCCAGCTCGTCCCGGGTCGTGGCAACGCGGAGCTCCTCCAGCCCGCGCTGACGGAAGACGGTTTCGAATGGATCTCGCATCGCGGCGCCTTCGGCACCTTCACCCTCCTCCTGCTCGTCGCCCTCGGCATTCTCCTGCTTCGTGCCGAGTCGGGTTGGAAAATTCCCGCGGGCCTTTTCGCGTGCGGCCTCGCCGCCGCCGGCACCGGCCTGATGGCCGCCTCCGCGCTCCTCGACCGCCGCCCGAGCCTCCCCGAGCTGACCTTCGCCAACACCCTGGTCCCCGTCGGCGAAACCGTCTCCCTCCCCCTCGCCAACGTGCCGGAGTGGCGCGCGCTGCTCGTCGGCTGGGGCCTCGCCGCCCTCGCCGCCGGCACGGCACTGCTGCTCGCCCGCCTGCTCCCGACACTGCGCGCACGTGCCTCCTCGACGCTCGCCACGCTCGCCGGTGTGCTTCTCGTCTCCATCGGCGTGCTCGCCCAGCATGGCGGTGCGGTCGCGTTCTTCGCCCTCGCGGGTATCGCCGTTTTCGTGCGCCTCTTTGTCCCCGGCGTCCAGCGCTGGCAGCAGGAGCGGCGCGCCGAGGGCACGACCGATCTCACCGCCGGCGGCACCGCGACCGTCTCCCTGCTCGCGCTCGCCTGCCTGGTCGGCGTCACGCTCGGCAGCGCGCCCTTGCTCTCGGCGCAGACCAGGCGCCCCGTCGCGCCCCGGCCCGCGCCCGTGTCCTTCCCGAACCAGGCCATCGACCTTGCCGCCGCTTCCGCACCGCGCGACGCCCTCACCGATGGCACCAAGCCCGCGCAGTCTGCCGTGCAAACGTGGAGCATCCGGGGCGACCGGCTCTTCGCCGAACTCGAGTTCACCGCGCGCGGCGTGACCGGCGACAGCTTTCTCCTCCTGCAAGCCCCCGCGGTGCTCACCGAGTTCAAGGGCGAGGGCTGCCGCATCGCGAAGGTCGAGCGCAACGGCCAGACCGCCTACTACGTCGCCGCCGAGCGCGACGGCCTCGCCACCGCTCGCGTCCGCTTCGAGCTGCCCGTGCCCGACCGCACGCAACCCCTCGCGCTCCCCACCGGTCCCGCCGCCCTCCAGCGCGTAACCATCGAGCTCGACCAGGCGGGTTGGGAATTCACCTCGCCGATGGCCGTCTCGATTTCGCCCGAAACGACGCTCGGAGAAAATCGCAGCGGCGCCACCCTCGTGCTGGCCCCGCACAGTTCGCCCCTGCTCCAGTTTCGCCCCAAGCGCCGCGACGTCGCGGGGGAGGCCACGGTATTTTTCGCCGAGGCGACCAACCTCTTCGTGCCCGGCCCCGGCGTCGTCAACGGCCTCGCGCGCGTCACGATCCGCCCGGCGCAGGGCCGCGTGTCCTCCCTCGAACTCGCGGTGCCGCCGGGCCTCACCGTCGGCGACGTCAGCCGCGGCCCCGTCGGCGCCTGGCGTTTCGACCCGCAGCAGCGTCGCCTGCACGTCTCCCTCGAACCCGCCCAGGCGGACGTCTTCTCGTTCAGCGTCGAGACCCAGCTCGGCGCCGGCTAACTTCCCTTCACGCTCGCGCTCGAACCTCTCCGCGTCCTCGGCGCCGCGAGCGACGTCGGCCTGCTCGCCCTCGCGTTCGGCGGCGATGCGCAGCCCGAGGGCATCCGCCCCGCCGACCTCTCCGCCGTCAACCTCCAGGATTTCGACAGCTCGCTCCTGCCGCGCACCCGCGACGGCCAGCCCATGATCGCCGTGCAACAGCTCTGGCGCTACGGTCCCACCGGCGGTCGCGTCGAACTGAAGATCGCGCCCGTCGCGCCCGAAGTGCGCGTCACCAGCCGCCAGGTCCTCTCCCTCGACGACGACCGCATGGTGATGGCCGTCGATCTTCACGTGGCGATCACGCGCGTCGGTTTGTTCAAACTCAGCTTCCCGCTCCCCGAAGGCCTCGAGGTCGAGGCGCTCAGCGGCCCCGCGCTCAGCCACTGGACCGACACGCAGGAGGGCGCGCAACGGGTGATCACGCTCCATCTCAACGGCCGCACCCTCGGCGACCAGACGTTTGCCCTCACGCTCGGCGGGGCCGCGCCGCGCGCGCAGGCCGCGTGGCCGTTCCCGCGTCTCCTTGTGCGCGAGGCCACCAAGCAGACCGCCGACGCCCTCGTCGTTCCCGGCAAGGGCCTCCGCCTGCGCGCCGTGGACCGCGAGAAGGTCACGCAGCTCGATCCGCGCGCCATCGGCGGTCAACAGGTCGGTTCGCTCGCGTTCCGCCTGTTGCAGGAAGATTGGGTGCTGCGCATCGGCATCGAGACGCTGGAACCGTGGGTCACCGCGCAGGCCCTGCAGGAGGTCACCTTGCGCGAGGGCCAGACCCTCACGCGCCTCGCGCTCCGCTACCGCGTCGAAAATGCCGCCGTCAAGTCCGCCCGCCTCAAGCTCCCCGGCCTCGGCGACGAACGCGCCCGGACCGTCCGCGCCACCGGCTCCGCCGTGAGCGAGATCGTCCGCGTCGCCGACACGCCCGATCTCTGGGAAATCCGCTTCCAGCGCGGCATCGCCGGCGAGACTGACGTGCAGATCGAGTTCCAGGGCCTCGCCACCAGCGAGCGCGGCCAGGAAACCGTCGCCACGCCCGAGTTCGTCGGCGCGCGGCAGACCGTACAGTTCGTCGCGGTCCGCAGCGGCGGCCGTCTCGAACTCGAGGGCGGCACCCTGCCGCGCGGCTGGACCAAGGTGGACTGGAGCGCCGTGCCGGCGACGCTGCAAAACCACGGCGACCGCAGCGTGCCCGCCCTGTGCTTCCGCGTCGCCGAGCCCGAGGGTCCGCTCGCGGTCACCGTCCGCCGCCACGCGGTCGCCGAGGCGCTCAAGCTCCGCGTGACGCAGGGCGACCTCACCACGCTCTTCGCCCCGAACGGCGCCTTCCTCACCGCGGTCGAACTCAAGGTGGACGTCCTTGAAAAGAGCACGCTGCGCGTCCGCCTCCCGCAGGGCGCAAAGCTCTTCAACACCTTCGTCAACGGCGAGAGCGTCTCCGCCGTGCGCGAGGGCGACGCCTATCTCTTCTACGTTTCACCCAACACCGCGGGCGACCGCGCGGCCTCCGTCCGCCTCGTCTACTCGGCCTCGGCCGCCGCCGCGAAATCCGTCGGACTCGTCGGCCCGAGCCTGAGCGTGCCGCTGGAAAACGTGACCTGGCGCGTCGTCATCCCGCCCGGCTACGACCTCGATCACTATAGCGGCGGGCTCCGGTTGCGCGAAGAGCGCGCCGCCAGTTCCTTCGGCATCGAGGACTACCGCGCGCTCGTTAGCTCGAAGCGTTCGGCCGACGCCAGGGAGGCGATGTCGTTCTTCAAGCAGGCCAATTCCTGGGCCTCCAGCGGCGACCAGGAAAAAGCCAGCGAGGCCCTGAGCCGTGTGTCCAACAACGTGTCCCTCGACGCCGCCTCCAACGAGGATGCCCGCGTCCAACTCCGCAACCTGAAGACCCAGCAGACCGTCCTCGGCCTCAACACCCGCCGCCAGCGCCTCTACCTCGACAACCGCGCCGACTCCACCCGCAATGCGTCCCTCGAACAGGCCGCCACGCTCAACCCCTTCATGCAGGGCAAGGTGAACTTCAACCCACAGCAGGTCGACCAGCTCCTGATGGGCAACACCGCGGAGGAAAACACCGCCCTCCGCGGCATCGCCACCCGCATCGTCGACCAGCAGCTCGGCGCCGAGCCCCCGCCCGGCGCCCTCGACGTCACGCTCTCGGAGCGCGGGCGGGTCTTCACCTTCACCCGCAGCCTCCAGGTCGACGGCGGCGCCCCGCTGGAGCTCACCCTCGGCATCGGCCGCATCTCCCGTATCAGCTGGGGCATGACGATCGGTCTGCTGCTCGGCGTGGTCGGCCTGGCCGCGCTCACCCTGCAACGGAGACCCGCCTGAAGATGGACGGCGACCTCCGGGCGCCGCCGGAGCAAAATCGTTCTCTTTCCTCGTTATCGTTCTCTTTCGTCAGGGAGAGAACGATCCAATCCAAGAACCCTACCGCCCCGCCGCCGTCGCCATCGCCCGTCGCCCCGGCGGCGCGACGCGCGGCGGGCGCAGCACGCTGTGGTTGATCACGCGGCGCTGGTCGGCCGTGAGCGGCGGCAGCTCCGGCAGGGCGTCGGCGCGCGCCTCGTGCAGCCACGAGCGCGCGAGAGCGCGGAAATTGTCCCATCGTTCCGCAATGAAGTGGTCACGCCCCGTCATCGGCGCGCCGTCGCCCACCAGCGGGCCGGCCGCGATCACCTGCCGCAGCAGGCTGCGCCATTCCGTGAGGAGGCGGTCCATGTCGCCCTTGCCCGCGGTCTCGCACTCCAAGAGCGCGTCGCGCGCCCGCGCGTGGTCCTGCACCAGCGCGCGGACCACTTCGCTCGCGCCGTAGCCGTAGTGAATCGGCACGCCTTCCTTCAGCCAGCCGTCGATCGTGAGCCGCCGGTACGCGCGCTCGCACACCCCGGAGAGCCGGCCGAGCCCGCGCGGATTCGTCCCGGAAAAACGGTCGCCGGCGAAGAGGTTCGCCGCATCGAACAGCAAATCGTCGATCGGGTAGCGCCGGTCCTCGAGGGCCGCGGCGAGCGCCAGGCCCTCCGCGCCGAGAAACACCGACACGATCTCGCCGCGCACGGTGAGCTTCAGGTCGCGGTCGAGCACGCCCGTGCGCTGCCACTGCCAGAGGAGCGTCGCCTCGGGTGACATCGCCAGGCATTCCGCGCGGTGGGAGCAATGCTTGCAGCCGGGATGCGGATCGCGCTCGCGTCGCACCAGCCGGGCGCGGCCCGTGTCGGTGCGCTGGCCGCAGGGCAGCGGTTCCGCCAGCCGGGAGGTCTCCTCCGCGCCGAGCGCCACCGGTTCGTCGGTGAAGAACCGCCCCGCGTCCTGCCTCGCCACCTCGACCGCGCCGCGTCCGGCGCGCAGCTCGCGCAGGAAAAACGCCCACGGCAGCGGCGACGCCCGCTTCAGCCGCAGCGGCTCGGCCCGCCGCATGCGGGGCGTGTTGCTGCTCACGAGCACGTACCCGCAGTCGTCCAGCCCGCGCCGGCCCGCGCGGCCGATCATCTGCAGGAGGTCGTGCGGCTCGATCTCGTGTTCGTAGTGATTGTGGCGATACGCGGAGGCCGTGATCATCACCGAGCGGAGGGAAAAATTGATGCCCGCCGCGAGGCCGAGCGTCGCCACCACCGCGCGGAGCTGCCCGGCCTTGGCCAGCGGCTCGATCACGCCCGCCCGCTGCGCGTAGGTGAGCCCGCTGTGGTGGTACGCCACGCGCGACTTGAGGAGCTTGGCCAGCGCCGGGCCGCAGAGCTGTTCCTGCTCCGGCGACAGCGTGAGCGGCTCCGACAGCGGCAGCTCGCGTGCAAACTGCCGCGCCAGCCGCTCCGCGTCATGCCGGTGCGGCGCAAACACCAGCACCGGCCCCAGCCCCTCGCGCAGGGCTCCCGCCACGCGCTTCGACCAAAAGCCCTCGATGCACTTCGGGAGCCCGTGGATCAGATCGTCCGCCTCGACCTCCTCGAGCTGGACCGGCCGCTCGCGATGCTGGATCACCTCCGCCACGCGTCCGAGCCGCCGCAGCCACGCCGCGACCTCGTCCGGATTGGCCACCGCGCCCGATAGCAGCAGGAACTGCAGGTCGGGCGGCGCCGCCAGCATCACGCCCTCGTAGTGATTGCCCCGGTGCTCGTCGGCCAGCCAGTGGTATTCGTCCACCACGAGCAGTTTAAACGGCTCGTCGCTCCCGTCCGCCGCGGGCGTCCGTGCCGGCCCGAGCGGCCGCACGCCGATCTGCCCCTGCACCGCCTCCAGCGTCGCGACGACGATCGGCGCACCCGGATCGACGCACAGGTCGCCCGTCGTGATGCCCACCCGCCAGCCGCGCGCCGTCCACTCGGCATACTTGTCGTTCGCGAGCGCCCGCGTCGGCACCGTGAAGAGCGCCCGCCGGGCAAAATTCGTCTGCTCCGCCCATCGCTCGAACACATAGGTTTTTCCCGCCCCGGTCGGCGCATCGACAATCACATCGCGCCCCGCCCGCAAGGCCTGAACGGCAAGAGCCTGCCACCGGTCGGGCAACATCAGCTTCTGCAGGCCTGCAAATGCGTCGGACAGCACCCCACCACGGTGCGACCCCCGCCCCCCGCGTCAAACCGCCGATTTCTATTTGCGTCACAGAGCACACCGAGGAGGCACGGAGATCACAGACTTCCAGAGAGCCGCACCGGGAATGCCTTACCCCTTATATTTCTGCTACTCCGTGGCCTCTGTGCCTCCTCCGTGTCCTCGGTGACAAAACTTCCGTCCGATTTTTTCGGGTGTTTCGTGTCTTTCGTGGTTCCTCGTCCGAGGTCTTTTTTTTCCGTGTCTTCCGTGTGGTCCGTGGGCCTAAAATTATTCCGTTCTCCTTCTCCCTGATTCCCGTTTCACTCCCTCTCCTCCACTTCCAGGATGAAACTTCGCCACGCTCCCTACACCCTCGAACTGCGCCATGCCTTCGGCATCGCGTCCAACACCCGCACCTCCACGCCCGCCACGCTGGTGGAGTTCGAACACGACGGGGTCACTGGCTACGGCGAGGCCGCGATGCCGCCCTATCTCGGCGAGTCGCAGGCCACCGCCGCCGCGTTTCTCACGCGCGCCGACGCGCTCCTCGCGAGCGTCCGTGATCCGTTTCAATTGGAGGAAATCCTCCCCGCCATCGACGCCCTCGCCCCCAGCAACACCGCCGCCAAGGCCGCCGTCGACATCGCGCTGCACGACTGGATCGGCAAGAAACTCGGCGCCCCCTGGCACCGGATCTGGGGCCTCGACGCCGCCAAGGCGCCCGTCACGTCCTTCACCATCGGCATCGATACGCCCGAAATCGTGCGGCAAAAGACGCGCGACGCCTCCATCTACAAGATCATCAAGGTGAAGCTCGGTCGCGACGACGCCACCGACCGCGCCATGATCGACGCGATCCGCGCCGAGACCGACACGCCCATCACTGTCGACGCCAACCAGGGCTGGCGCGAGCGGGGCGCCGCGCTCGCGATGATCGAGTGGCTCGCCGCGCGCAACGTCCTCTTCATCGAGCAGCCGATGCCCAAGGAACAGCTCGACGACACCGCGTGGCTCCGCGACCGCAGCCCGCTCCCGCTCATCGCCGATGAGAACGTCCAGCGCCTCGCCGACGTGAAGAAGGTCTCCGGCGCCTTCCACGGCGTGAACATCAAGCTCATGAAGTGCACGGGCCTCCGCGAGGCCCACAAGATGATCGTGCTCGCCCGCGCCCTCGGCCTGAAGGTCATGCTCGGCTGCATGACGGAAACCTCCTGCGCGATCTCCGCCGCCGCGCAGCTCTCCCCGCTCGTCGACTGGGCCGACCTCGACGGCGCTGTCCTCCTCAAGAACGACTGCTTCCGCGGCACGACCATCGTCGACGGCAAGCTCACGCTCACGAACCTCCCCGGCATCGGCGTGGAGAAAATCGGCTAGCCGGCTGATGACAGGGAAAGACGACCCGTTCGCCGGGCCGTCCTTGCCCCGGTCGTGAGCGCCAGATTGGTTTTGGCCATGCGACCGCTCACGTATGCGATAGCCTTCCTGGCCATCCTGGTCTTTGCGGTCGGCGGCTTTTTCGCGATCTCCGCGGACAGACTCGAGGAGTCGGTCGCTTCACTGCAAAAGAGCCGGGCGGCTCGCGTGTCCCGACCGGAGCCCGCTCCGACGAACAACCGCCCATTCTCAACCCAGCCAGTTCAGGCCAACCCCACTCCCGACCAAAAATTCTCTCCACCGGAGAAATGGACGCGCACTCCAATGTCCGCCGAAGAGCGTCGTCGCATCGTGGCCAACGCGCTGCCGCAAAGCCCGCAGGCTCGCGCGGCGCAGGACGGCATCCGGGTGCGGCTGCATCTCCATGCATTCTATGCCCAGCTCGGGCTCACCCCCGATCAGATTGCGCGGTTCGAAACGGCAGCAGGTGAAAACGGCATGGTGACCATGGTCTTTGAGTTCAAGCTCGGCACCTACCCGGCCAACGAGGAGCAGAACGTCCTGTCGTGAGCCCTGCGCCAGCTGGAGGGGATCGTGGGCAGAACGCTGGGCGAATCCGCCATCGCGCCCGTGCGGGATTTTGTCGCCACATCGGACCTGCGCGAGATTGCCGACAAACTTGCGGTACATACGTTTTATACGGATACACCGCTGACAGCCGCCCAGTCCGACCAGCTCGTTCAAATTTTCCGCGAATGCCGGCCCAACACGGGCGCGGTTGTCCGTATCGATCCGGACTCGGTCGACTGGCCCGCCGCGCTCCAGCGGGCGGAATCGTTGCTCTCGCCGGCGCAAATGACCGCGTTGCGCGCCTTGACCGATTTTCGCCTGTTCGATCAGGAGTTCAAACACTCCACCGGGCTGCCGTATCGCCGGCAGATCCGAAACTTCTGAGCCGATGAGGCCCCCGCCCAAACTCCTGCTGGCCTGCGCCGCGTTCATGCTTGCCACGGTCTACTGCGCCTACGAAGCGTGGCGTTTTCGGCAGTTCGAAGCCGTGGTCGCGGATCTGCTCCGCCCGCTGCCGGCTCCTCCGCCCGCACGGCCCAAACCCGCCGCCACCACCGTCACCGCCGAAACCGCCCCGAAGCCGGCACCTCAAATCCCCGAGCGCGTAACGGAGCTGATCGCCAAAGCCCCGAAGGGTCCCGGTGGGGTCCCGCTCGTGTACATCGAGGAGCTCTTCGCCGATCTGCCCGCGTTGAAAGCCGCCTATTCAAAGGCCGCCGCCGCGCAACAGCGCCTCGGCTACGGCCAGTTCATCCGCACCGTCGGGCTGTCTCCGCGAGAGGAAGCGCGTTTCCTTGAAATCCTCGCCAACCGCGAAGCCGTGTGGGGCGACATCCGTGCCTCCGCCACCACCCAGGGGCTCGCCCGCAACGACCCCGTCATCGCGCAGCTCGACGAACAAAATTTCTCGGAGACCGAGCGCGGTCTGCGCGCCCTCCTCGGAGCCGTGCGCTATGACCAATTGCGGCAATATCGCGAGGGCCTCGACGATCGCACCAACCTCTTCTCCCTGAAAAATCTCGTGCAGACCTCTTACCGCTCAGACCATCCGATCACGCTGGACCAGATGAATCAGCTTGCCGCCATCACGACCGAAGCCGGTGTCTTCAACTACGCCAAGGCGACCACGCTGCCGGCGGGGTCCCCTTCAACTCCGTCGAGGAGCAAGCCCGCAGAATCCTCCGACCCGAGCAGATGGAGGTCTTCGAACTGCTGCTCGATCACCGGCAAATTTCCCTCGGGATGTCCAAGATCCTCCAGGACCGGCCGAAACGGTAGCCGCCCAAACGTCACAAAACGCCGCGAGTTGGAATTCGCGTTGAGTGCGCTCCCCGGCGCAGGCTGAGTGAGTCCAAAGTCGAACTCTTCCCTGCCGATGCCGATCTACCTGCCGCCTCTCTCCCGCCGCCAGTTTCTCACCCGCTCGGCGGTCGCCGGTGCGAGCCTGCTGCTCGGCCGCCGCCTCTTCGCAGCCGGGCCCGCCATCGATCAGCACTCGTGGGCGCTCATCTCCGATCCGCACATCGCCGCCGACCAAGCGAAGGTCGCCCGCGGCATTAACATGGCCGCACAGTTCACGACCGTCGTGCAGGACGTGCTCAGGCAGCCGAAGCGTCCCGCCGGCGCCCTGATCAACGGCGACCTCGCCTTCAACACCGGTCTCACCGAGGACTACGCGACGTTTGCCGAGCTGGTGAAGCCGATCCGCGGCGCGCAGATCCCGCTGCACCTCAACCTCGGCAACCACGATCACCGCGAGCGGTTCTGGGCGGCGTTGAGCGGCGACGCCTCCGTCCCCCGCCCCGTCGCCGACCGACAGACGGCCATCGTGAAGACGGCGCGCGCGAACTGGTTCATGCTGGACTCGCTCGACCAGACCAACTCCACCCCGGGCCTCCTCGGCGAGGCACAGCTGGCCTGGCTCGCGTCGGCGCTCGACGCGAACCCCGACAAGCCCGCGCTCGTGATGGTGCATCACAATCCGCGCACCGCGCCGGACAAGGTCTCGCTCCTCGACGAGGACGCGTTCTACGCGATCATCCGCCCGCGCCGCCACGTGAAGGCGTTCATCTTCGGCCACTCCCACCGGTGGAACGTGGAGCAGGACCCGAGCGGCCTGCACCTGATCAACCTGCCGACGACCGGCTACGTCTTCGAGCCGACGCGCCCCAGCGGCTGGGTGCTCGCGCAACTCGAGTCCCGCTCGCTGAAGCTCGAATTTCGCTGCATTGACCCCGCCCGCCCCGAACACGGCCAGAAGCTCGATCTCGCGTACCGGAGCTGACCGGCTCTCCCGGGCTGCGGTTGAGCCAGGAGGCCGCGAAATCCGCCGCCTGCGCCCAGCCTCACGGTTGCTCCGTGTCCGCGGCTTGGTCCACTGGACGCCCTGCGACAAACTTCATTCCGTCACCCTAACGACCGCGGGACCGCGGTCATGCCCGCGCCGCCGGTTGACTCCGGCCCCCGGTACGCCCCAACCTTTCCCTCAGCCAGCGCGGGCCTATAGCTCAACGGTTAGAGCAGAGGACTCATAATCCTTTGGTTCTGGGTTCGAATCCCAGTGGGCCCATTCTTTCTGGCCGTCGCCACTGCGGGCTTTACTTCCGCCCCGAACGCGCGTGTCTAGCTCCCGCCCCGCCACCCCGACCACCGCACCCGCATCCATGGATCCGGTTGTCCACCTTTTCGGACTCACTGACATCGGCAACCACCGCCAGAGCAACGAGGATGCCTGGTGCGCGGGCCAGTTGGGCGGGGTCTTTTTCTCCGGCGAAACTCCCGCCCGCGTCGCGACGTTTCGCTGCGCCACCGCGCCGGTAGTCGCGATCGTGAGCGACGGTGTCGGCGGGTCCAACGCCGGGGAGGTCGCCAGCCACATCGCGGTCACCTGCATCCCCGCCAACCTCACGTCGCGCCGGGCTGCCCTCGCCTCCACCGGCACCGCCGAAACCGCCGTCCGCCGCGCGCTCCAGACCGCCGACGCCGCCGTCAAAGTGCGGTCCGCCGAACCCGGCAAGCGCGGCATGTGCACGACTGTCTCGTTGCTCTGCCTGATCGGACCCCGTCTCGCGTGGTGGGCGCAGGCGGGGGACAGCCGGATCTACCGCTGCCGACAGGGACGGCTGGAACAGATCAGCCGCGACCACTCGCCGGTGGGCCGGCTGCTTCAGGACGGCTGGATCACGGAGGCGCAGGCGCGCCTCCATCCCCAGCGCAACGAAATCGACCAGAGCCTCGGTGATCCGCTGAACTCGTTTTTGCCAGACGTGGCCTCCCTCGAACTCCAGTCCGGCGACGCCTACCTGATCTGTTCCGACGGCCTGAGCGATGGACTCTGGGAGAGAGAAATCGAACAGCTCGTGGCGCGCGTCCGCACCGCGGCCGATGTCCGGACCGTCGCCGAAAGTCTGGTTGCCGCCGCCAAGCAGGCCTCGGGCCGCGACAACATCACGGTCGTCCTGCTCCTGCTCGAAGGCGGGACCGAGGCCCCGACCGCCCCGGAGTGAGCGCGACAGCCTCAACTTTCTGGCCGGCGTGCCGAGGCAGTCACTACGTAGCCGCCATCGCCCAACGATGCGGGTGCTACCGCCTTGTGTCATATCCTGCAACCCCGATACCGTCCCACCGTGACCAACGATGAGGCCCCTACTCAGCGGTTCCAGCCCGACCCGGCTTCGGCGCGGACCGGGTTCGTGTCCGGCCAGCGGGTGTTCGGGCGCTACACGCTCGAGGCCCAGGTGGGTCGCGGCGGCATGGGCGTCGTATGGCGCGCGCGCGACGAGAAACTTGACCGGCCCGTCGCCCTGAAGTTTCTCCCACCCGAGGTCGCCGCCGATGTCGAGGCCGTGCGCGACCTGAAAATGGAGACGAAGCGCTGCCTCGATCTCACGCACGTCAACATCGTGCGCGTCTACGATTTCATCGAGGAGGACGGTGCCGCGGCGATCGCGATGGAGTACATCGAGGGCGAGAGCCTCGCCAAGATCAAGGCGTCCGCGCCGGGCGGCTGCCTCGCCGCCTCCGACCTCACGCCCTTCGTCGCACAGCTGTGCGCCGCGCTGCGGTACGCGCACCAGGTGGCCAAGGTCGCCCACCACGACCTCAAGCCCGCCAACGTGCTCGTCACCGCCGAGGGCGTGCTCAAGGTCACCGATTTCGGTATCGCGCGCAGCCTCACCGACACCCGCACGCGGCTCACCAGCAAGGCGAGCAACACCAGCGGCACGCTGCCGTACATGAGCCCGCAGCAATTGTCGGGGGACAAGCCCAACGCCAGCGACGACATCTACGCCCTGGGCGCGATGCTGTACGAACTCCTCACCGGCAAGCCGCCCTTCTTCCGCGGCGATGCGGTCAGCGTGCGCCAGCAGGCGATGGAAAAAACTCCGGCCCCGCTCGAGGCGCACCGGCGCGACGTCAACTGCTCGGGCCCTCCGATCCCGCCCGCGTGGTCCGAGACGATCCTGGCCTGCCTGGCAAAAAAGTCCGAGGACCGACCCGTCTCCGCGGACGAGGTCGCCTCGCGCTGCGGCATCGCGATGGAGCCGATGGCGCTGACGGCCCACCTCACGCGTTCCACCGTCGCCCTCGGCCGGGGGCGAACCTCCCCGCTCGAGCTTGTTTCGCCGCACCGCCGTTCGCTGGTGCCGTGGCTGTTGATCGTGGGCGTCCTCCTGCTGGCGGGGACCAGCGCAGGGATCTATTTTGGCATCACCGTGCCGGAGCAGGCCCGAATCGCCGCCGACCAGGAGCGCGCGCGGCTCGCGGAGATCGCCCGGCAGGCCGAGCGCCTGCGCCTCGTTGACGAGCAGCGCCGGCTGGCCGACCAACAGCGCTTCGAGGCCGAGGAGAAGCGCAAAGCGGCCGAGGCGCAGGCCTTGGTCGAGCGCCAGAAACAGGAGGTCGCCCGCATCCAGGCCGCCAAGGACCAGCAGGCCTACGCCGCCGTGCTGACCAAGATCGGCGCGCTCACCGACCCGCCCACCCCCGTCCAGCTCACCGAGGCCCAGCGACAGGTGCGGGCCTACCTGCGGACCGCGCCCGCGCCGTATCGCGACCTGATCGACAAGGCGTGGACCGACCGCGAGGCCGCGTGGAAGGCTCTCGCGGCGGCCAGCCGTCCCGGTTCCCTCATGATCGAGACCGACCCCGTCGGCGCGACCGTCGTCCTGTACCCGCGCAACGAGCGCAAGACGAGCCCCGCGGTCTTCGACGAGGTCAAGCCGGGCGAGGTCAGCCTGCACGTGGAAAAGGAGGGCTACGAGGCGAAGGACATCCCGTTCGTCGTCAAACCCGGCGTGACCAACAAGGTTGAGCCCGTGAAACTGCTCGCGATCTACGGCAGCCTCACGGTCACGAGCGAACCCGGCGACCTCTACGTGCTGCTGGAGGGCATCGGCCGCCGCCTCGAGGGCCGCACGCCGTTCAACCCGACCACGCTGCCCGCGGGCGAGTATCGGGTCACGATCCAGCGGCCCGGCTGGCGGCCCATGGTGAAGACCATCACGGTGGAGCGCGGCAAGGCCGCACGCCTCGCCGCCGACCTGAAGGGCTATGACTTCGAGCTCCGCAGCAGCCCCAGCGGCGCGCAAATCACGGTGGACCGCCGGGCGATCGGCACCACCCCGATCAAGATCCTCGGGGCGGAACCGCGCGAGTATGTCGTGACCGCGGCGCTCGAGGGCTACGAGCCCTATACCAAGACCCTCACGTTCAACCGGCCGGATTTCATCACCCTCAGCCTCACGGAAAAGCCGGTCCCGCGCGGGCTGCGCCGGGTGACCGGTGCGCGTTGGTTCTACAGTTCCTTCACGTCGTCGGCCGAGTTCACCTTCACGCCCCAGGGCAAAATTTCGGCCAGCCACCGCTCAGGCATCGGCGGAACGGTGCGCGAAACCGGCACCGTGGAAAACTTCAACCTCAACACCAGCACCTTCGTCGCGCGCTTCACCGCCCCCCAGGGCAAGCCGTACTACGCCGGCGCCGTGCAGATCAAGATCGTCGACGACGACCATCTCGCGGTGACCTGGAAGGAGGGCGGCTCGACGGAGCACCTCACCCTCGAGCGCGACAAGGCCCCCCAGAAATAAATGGCCGTCGCCGTCAGTCCCCAGGTGGCGCTGCTGTCGTCCGCCAAGCTGCGGATCAGCCGCCAGCTGTCGCGGGTGCAGCCCGAGGCGGACGCCGTGATCCTGCGGGCCGCCGGCGGCCCGCGGCGGCTGGTGGTCAGCCCCGTCCACGCCGACCTCCTGACGGAGGGGTTTTCCGGATACACGACCGTGCCCGACGTGCTCGTCCGCGCCATCGCCGACCATCGCTGCCCGCCGCTGCGCGAGTTTTACGAGCTGGTGGTGCAGGCGCATGCGGCGGGGATTTTGCAGACGGAGCCGGAGGTCAACGGGGCCCCGGCGGCGGTCCGCTGGCCGCTGCGCCTGCCCGCGCGCCCCGCGGCCTATGCCGCCGCCGCCGTGGCCGCAGCCGGGCTGGTGGGGCTGGCCACCGCGCTCCCGCACTGGCGCGGTCCCGCCGGCTGGGCCGACGTGGTGGGCGGCTGGCTCACGGCCTGCGCGCTGCTGACCCTGGGGCAGCTGCTGGCGGCGTGCGTGGTCGCCGGGGCCGGCGAGGTGCGCGCAGCCCGGATCTTCTGGCGCACGCGTTTTCCCCATTTCCAGATCGACACCTCCGAGGCGATGTTGGGCGGCCGGGCGTGCGAGGTCGCGGTGGCCGCGTTGCGCGCCGCCCCGGTGCTCGCGGGCGCGGCGCTCGTGGCGTGGGAGCACCCCGTCTGGCTTGCCGCGCTCTGCGGCGGCTCGCTTTACGTGCTCGCGCCGTTCGGGAATTCGGCGGCGCGCCAGTGGCTCGCCTCCCGCCGCCGGGCGCCGCACTATTCGATCCGCGCCAACTTTCTCTTTGAGCCGGTGCGCGAGGACCTCTGGACGCGGTGGACCGCGCGCTGCCGTCTGTTCTACGCGGAGTTCGGCTGGGCGGGATTCGCGTGGACGGTCGTGTGGGTCGCGTGGGGCTTCGAAGCCTTCACCCGCTGCATGCCCGCGACGGTCGCCACCGTCACCGCCTGGGTGCAGGGCGTGCCGCCGCCCGGTCGCGTGGGCGCAGAGATCCTGCTCCTCGCCGCCCTCGCGTTCGGGCTGATCGTCTCGGCCTGGGCCGGACTGAAACACTGGCTGCTCCAGCGGCGCTGGGCCCGACCGCTTCGCGGCGCCGATGCCCGCGAGGCCAACCCCGCCCCGCTCACGGGCGACCGCCCCGACATGCTCGCGCAGGTGCCGCTCTTCCGCGACCTCGACCGCGAGAGCCGCGCCGCGCTCGCCGAGGCGATGGAGCCGGTCGAGTGCGCCCGGGGCGACGCGGTCGTGCGCGAGGACGAGGCCGGCGAGGATTTCTTTGTTCTTATCGAGGGCGAGCTGCAGGTGCGCAAACGACGGCCCGGCAGCCGCCGCTCCACCACCGTCGGCTGGCTCGGCCCGGGGGACTGCTTCGGCGAAATTGCACTGCTGGAAAACACCACCCGCACCGCGACGATCGAGGCGAGCCGCCCGAGCCGGCTCCTCAAGCTCGGCCGGAGCAGCTTCGAGCAGCTCGTGCTCGGCCGCCTGGGCACGGCGCGCATCCGCGAGGTGCTGCTCCACGCGCGCTTCCTCGGGCGGCTCACGTTCCTCGCCGGCTGGTCCTTCGGCCAGCTCGTGACGTTCGCCCAGCGCTGCAGCACGGTGCGCGTCGACGCGGGCGCGGTCGTCCTGAAGCACGGCGAGGACAACCACTGGTTCTACCTCATCTACGACGGGGCGTTCGAGGCGCGGCAGGGGCAGCGCGTGCTGCGCAAGCTGGGGCTGGGGGACTATTTCGGCGAGATCAGCCTCCTGGAAGGCTCGCCCGCCAGCGCGACGATCGTGGCCACTGAGGAAGGCCGCTGCCTCGCGCTGCCGCGCCGGGATTTCCTGGAACTGTTCGCGCAGGATTTCCGCATCGGCCTGCGCATCGAGGCCCAGGCCGGGAAACGCCGGGGAGCCTCGGTGTTTGCATCGGAGTGAGGCGGGCCCCGAAAACACCGCGCTGGCACCAGATGGTTTGAACAGACGGACTCCGAGCGCACGGATTTTTTGTCACAGAGCGCCCGGAGGCCCGAACCGAGGGCACGGAGCAAGGCATGGCTCGTCGCCGCAATCGGCGACGCTGTGATCTCCGTGCCTCCTCCGTGTCCTCTGTGACCCAACCAAAACAAACGCCGTTGAAACGGCGCGCCGGGTCGCGCCGAAAATAGCGGCGCCAGGTCACCGCGTTCCAAAACGGACCGCTCACCAAAGGCCCTACCCCGCCGCGAGCCTGTGCAGGTCATGCACGCCCGGGAAGCCGTCGAGGGCGTGTGCGCCCGCCGGTTCGCAGCGGCACTCGGGCGGCAGCGCGGCGAGCGCCGCGGCGCTCACGATCGAATCGCCGCCGAGTTTCGAGCAGACCTTCTCCATCCGGAAGACATAGATCACGTCGGCGCCAGACAGGTTGTCCGCCCCGCCCGCGCCGCCGGAAATGCTCGCGAGCCCGTGATGCAACACGAGGCGGAAATCAGGATCGCGCGCGCGCTGCAGGTTGGTCA
>JAPLTR010000135.1 GCA_026398065.1 Verrucomicrobiota bacterium
CGCCCCGAGCACCGTCCGCACCTCCGCTGCCCGCGTCATCGGCGTCGGGGGCAGCGCCACCCGCGCCTCACCCGCATAGGTCACGACGGACACGCGGTCATCCGGCTGCAGGTCCCGCAACAGCCGCCGCGCCGCCGCCTGCACCAGCGGCAGCCGGTTGGGCGCGTCCATCGAGCGCGAGACGTCGATCAGCAGCACCACGTTCGCCGACGCCGCGCGCGCGCTCGTCGCGGGCGCCGCCGTCACCACCACGCGCACCAGCCGCCGCTCCGGATCCCACGGCGCCTCCGCGACCTCGACAGCCACCGACACGCCCGGGGCCTTCACCGGCACCGCCCGCTCGTTTTCAAACTGGCTGAGCAGGGCCCGGATCTCCGCCGCCCTTGCCGCCGGCCAGCGTTTGCCCGCGAGCGTCGCCCGCAGCTTCCCCATCGCCGCCATGTCGGCCTCCGGCTGGCCCGCGTCATCGGGCGCGGCCGTCCGCGCCTCCTTCGCGTCCCGCCCAGTAGTCACCGCGACCGCCGCGGTCGCGGCGGGAGATTTCGGCGGCGCCATCGCACCCGTGCCACCCGCCTTCGCCGACACGGGCGCACCTCGCCCTGCCCCCGGCGCGCCCGGCAACCCCGCCGCTTTGGCCCCGCCGCGCCCCGGCTCTGAAAAATTACCCAGGCGGCTCCCACCGTCCGCCGACGTTGGCGCCCCCGCGGCCCCCATCGTGCCCGCGTTCGGCACGCCACCCGGTGCGTCCGACGAACCCGCTCCGCCTTGCCCGGCGAATTTTCCTTTACGGGGGGCGATCCCGCCGCCGGCTCGGGCCGCGCCGCTTCCGCGCCGTCCTTCGCCGGCTCCGCGGGCGTTTCTCCCCGGTCCGCCTTCTCGGTCTCCGCCGTCGGCCTCTCGTCGGCGGGCTGGTCCTTCGTCCGGTCCGTGGCGCCCGGCCGCGCATTCGCGCCGTCACCCGCTTTCGCCCGGGCTTCGCGCTCCTCGCGCTCCGCCCGCGCCTTCGCGAGCTTCCACACGTCCGGCTTCATTTGAAACACCTCCGTCGCCGTCGCCTTCTTCGTCGGCGTCCGCTCCGGTTGCGAGTACCACCAGACGCCCAGGCCCAGCGCCACGGCCCCGGCCGCGACGCCCCACACCCGCTTCGCGCGCCACCACGCCGCGCCGGCGCCCCGGCGTTTCTGCTTCGCCCGCTGGCTCGTCTCCTCGTTGTTGCCGAAGGTCGCGTGCAATTCCATCACGAGCGCCCGCACCTCCCGCAGGGCCGTCGTCGCCGCGTCATCGCGCCGCAGCGCCCGGTCGAACGCCGCGCGCTGGTCCGCCGTCATCTCTTCCAGCACATAGTCCGTCACCCGCGCATCGTCCGCCGCGACCACGCGCCCCTCCGCCGACGCCGCCTCGCGCAAGTTCGTCAGCGCCGAGTGCAGCAGAAAACCCACGTTGTGCACCGACAGTCCGGTGATGCCCGACACCGCCTCGTAGCCGAAGCCGTGCGAAAATTTCAGCCACACCACCTCGCGCTGCTTGGGCGTGAGACGCTCCACGCGCTCCGTGAGGGAACTCGCCGCCTCGTCGCCATCCGCCGCCGCCGTGCGTTGCGCGACGCCCTCGCGTCGCATGCGGGTCAGGGCCTGCCGGCGCACCGCCGCAAAAAGTTTCTCCACCGCCCGGTCGTCCGCCGCCGCCCCCGTCCCGCCGTCCGGCCCG
>JAPLTR010000554.1 GCA_026398065.1 Verrucomicrobiota bacterium
TCGTCGGCAGCGCGGGCCTGCGCGCGGCCGCGACCACGCTCGGCAGCTGGTCGTTCGCCCAGCTCGCGCCCGCCCCGACCTTGCGCGGCGTCGCCGTGCGCAACGACGACGAGGCCTCGGCCGTGGGCGAGTCCTACGCCGACACCTTTCTCCTCACCCCCTCCCCCGGCTGGCGCGGCCCCACCTCTTCGCTCCAGTTCCTCGCCACCGCCGTCGTGCAAGGGGAGGACGAGGTCGTCTGTGTCGGCTTCTCCGGCCATGTCGCACGGAGCCAGATGCGCTCACCGGTCGTGCTGCTCTCCGACACCGGTCAGTATGCCCCGTATGGCGGCGATGTCCGCTTGCGCATCGTCTCCGGTCAGACCCCGCTCGCCAGCCAGTGGACCCGCAACGGCACCGATCTTCCCGGCGCAACGAAGTCGGAACTGGTCATCCCGCAGGTCCGCCCCGCCGACGCCGCCACCTACGCCGCCCGCGTCACCCTCCCGACCAGCTCCACTCCGGTCGCCGTGGATCCGTATGTGCTCCGGCCGATCCCCGCCGGCCGGCCCGAGATCCGCGACCCCACCTTCACCCCGGCCCTGCCCTTCATGCCCCAGCTCGCCGTCACCCAACCCGACGGAAAAATCCTCGTCGCCGGTGCTTTCACCGTCACGACCGCGCGCGGCCCCCTCCGCGGTCTGGCGCGGCTCAACGCCGATGGCTCGCTCGATGACGGCTTCCGTCCCGGCGAGGGCATTCCCCTCATCCAGACCATCGAGGCGATCCATCTGCTGCCCGACGGTCGCTGCTACGTGCGAGGAAACTTCACCACCATCGGCGGTCTGCCACGTGCCCACCTCGCCCGCCTCCTGGCCGACGGCACCGTCGATCCCGCCTTCCAGCCCGGCCCGACGCTCGCGTCGATCACCGATTCCGCCCTCGCCCCCGACGGCCGCCTCTATGTCCACAACGGTCCCAGCCCGAACGCCGCCGGCGACATCCTCCGCGTCGGCGCCGACGGGGCCCGCGATCCGTCCTTCGTCATCCCGGCGATCGACGCCATTGTGGACGTGGATTCGCAGGGACGCTTCCTCCTGATCAAGACCGTGCCCGGCACCCCGCCGTTGCAGCACGACCAGCGGCTGGTGCGTTACCTGGCCAACGGCTCCCCCGATCCGTCCTACACGTCGTCCACCATCATTCAATCTCCCCCTTCATCGGGTGTCGCAGTCACCCCTGCGAGGCTGACTGACGCGGGACTCTACTATGTCTACCGTTCCGCTGGAGGTCGTTTCGGCCCCATCACGTCGTTCGGGCGCCTTGCGCCGAACGGCGGCGACGACCCCAGCTACCTGAACCCACCACAAAGCGACTACCCGCAGATGACCCTCCTCGAATACCGGCACCGCGCCGACGGCGGTTTCTGGCAGATCCGCAGTTCGGACGGCGGCAAGACCTATCGCGCCCGCTCCTACGACCCGTCTGGCCGCGAGGAAACCAACCGCTACGCCACCATGCCCGACTGTTCTTTTTATTGGATCGGCCCGACCGCCCCGGACGGTTCTTTCTTCGCTGCCAGCTACCCGGTGGTCGATTCCACCCGGGCGAATTTCTACCGCATGCGTCCGTTCTTCGGTCGCATTGGCCGGCTGGCCAATCTCTCGGTCCGCGCGTTCGTCGCCTCCGCCGATGAGCCGCTCATCGCCGGCTTCGTCACCCTCGGCACCGGCGGCACCAACGCCATCGTCCGCGCGATCGGCCCCGGCCTCGGCGGTTTCGGCGTCGGCGATGCGATGCGCGACCCGTCGCTCAAGCTCGTCCGCGACGGCCTCGACCAGTTCACCAACGACAACTGGAACGCCACCCTCGCCCCGCGGTTCGCCGCGGTGGGCGCATTTCCCCTGGTCGCGGGATCGCGGGACGCTGCGCTCGAGGCCCCCATCGCGGCCGGCAACTACTCCGCGGTGGTGGTGCCCCCGGCCGGCGAGAGCGGCACCGCCCTCGTCGAGTTGTTCGAGGCGACCGAGGCCGCCACGCCCACCCGCCGCTTCGTCAATGTCTCCGCCCGCCCCCCGGTCACCCCCGAACGCCCGCTCATCGTCGGCTTCTCCATCGTCGGCGAGGTGCCCGTCACCATCCTCGTGCGCGGCGTGGGCCCGGCGCTGGCCCGCCTCGGCGTCACTGGGGCCCTGCCCGATCCCACGCTCACGCTCTATCGCAACGGCACCGCGCTCTGGGAAAATGCCGGGGACCGTGCCGCGACGGAGAACCCGCTCGATCTCTCACCCTGGGCCGCCGCCCAGCGCACCGGAGCCTTTTCCATCAGCTCGGACGACGCCGCCATGGTCGTCACCCTGGCCCCGGGCAGTTACAGCGCCCTCGTCACCAGCGCGGGCAAGGCCTCCGGCACCGCCCTCGTCGAAGTTTACGAAGTGCCGTGAAGCCGTCCCCCATCTCTCCCGTCGTGTCTCAGCCACCGCCCCGCTTTGGGCGGCCCGCACCTGCACCGGCCTGAACGCCTCCCGGTTTCCGTTGTCCATTCCCCCATGCGATTCTTTCGCCCCCTGCTCCTCGCCGGTTTCCTTCTGCTGACCGCCGCCCTCCGCGCCCAGGACAACTGGGTTGCCTTCCCGCAGGAGCAGACCGCCGAAAACCTCTGGAGCCTCGCCTACGGCAACCACACGTTGGTCGTGGCTGGCGAGCACGGCACGATCCTCTCCTATTCCTACGTCGATCAGGCCTGGCTCCCCCGCTATAGCGCCACCTCGGCCTGGCTCGTCGGCGCCGGCTTCGGCGCCGGCCGCTTCATCGTCGTCGGCGACCAAGGCACGATTCTCACCTCCGACGACGACGGCGTCACGTGGACACCCCGCGCGTCGGGCACCACCACCCGCCTCAACTCCGTCGCCTACGGCAACGGCCGCTGGCTCATCGTCGGCGAACAAGGGAGCGTGCTCACCTCGACCGACGGCACGATCTGGTCCGCCCGTCCGTCGCTCGGAACCGGCTTCCTGCGTGCGCTCGCCTTCGGCCAGGGACAGTTTCTCCTCGGCGGCGCCGGCGGTGCGCTCTACTCCACGACGGACGCATCGGCATTCACCCGCATCGCGATCGACACGACCGCCGACATCGAGGGCGCCGCGATTTCCGCCGCTCATTTCTGGGTTGTGGGCAGCGGCGGAGTGCGCGCCGTCGCGACTCAGCTCGGCACCTGGAAGATCAGCGTGCCCTACGCCAGCCCTACGCTGCGCGGCGTCGCCGTCCGTAACACCGACGAGGCCTCCGCCATCGGCGTATCCTACGCCGACACCTTCCTGCTCACGCCCACCCCGGGTTGGTACGGCTACACCAATTTTCCCCGGTTTCTCGCCACCGCGGTTGTGCAGGGCGAAAACGAGATGGTCTGCGTCGGCTTCGATGGCCGGGTGGCCCGGAGCCAGATGAAATCCCCCGTGGTGATGCTCGCGGACACGGGAAACTATTCCACCTATGGCAGCGACGTTCACCTGCGCGTGGTCTCGGGCCAGCCCCTGGTCTCGGTCCAATGGACCCACGCCGGGACCGCCCTCCCGGGCGCAACCCAGGCCGCGTTGACGATCCCCCGCGTCGGCCCCGCCGACGCCGGTTACTATGAGGCCGTCGTCACGACCTCGACGATCACCACTCCGACGAAGCTCGCTGCCTATACGCTCCGGCCCATTCCCGGCGGGCGGGCCGAGGTGCGCGACCCCACGTTCGACCCGTTCCTGCCCGTCATCCCGTCCCTCGCGGTGTTCCAGCCCGACGGCAAAATCCTGATCGCCGGTTCCTTCACGCTCCCGACGGGTCTCGGCCCGCTCACCGGACTGGCGCGGCTCAATGTCAACGGCTCCCTCGATGCCGGATTCCGGCTCAGCGGGGGCATTCCTTCTACTCAGGCGGTCAAGGCCTTCCACGTCCTCGCCGACGGCCGGATTTATGTTCGCGGCACGTTCACCTCCCTCGGCGGCCTGCCCCGGGCCGGGCTGGCGCGCCTCCTCGGCGACGGCACGGTCGATCCGACCTTCGTGCCCGACCCCGTCCTCACCTTCCTTGGAGGTTCCGCGCTTGCCCCCGACGGCAAACTCTACGTTCACAATCTCGTGGCCACGCCTTTGGCGGGAGACAATCCCTCGGTGGGGATCCTTCGCGTCAACCCGGACGGCTCGCGCGATCCGTCCTTTCCCCTCACGCCCGCCGACGCCCTTGTCGGAGTCGATGCGCAGGGCCGCGTGCTGCTGACCCGGAGTACGCCGTCTTCCGGCCTGGCTGATTCCGAGCAAAGACTTCTGCGTTTTCGGTCGGACGGCTCCCCCGATCCTTCCTATACTTCGTTCATCACGAGCTACTACCCCAGTTGGGCGGGCAGCATCCTCAACGTCACTTACCTGTCCCCCCAGGGCCTCTATTATTCAGCAAACTACACCGGTGGCCATTTCGGCAATGTCAGGGCCTTCTCGCGGCTGGCGCCCGAGGGCGGCCCCGATCCTGGTTACACCTCGCCGCCTTCAAGCAAGTACCCGGTCATGTCGGCTTTTTCCTTCGGCTATCGCTCGGACGGCGGCCTCTGGCAGATGCGCGACACCGACGGCATCGGGCAAACCAACCGCGCGTACTCCTATGCGCCGGACGGCCAGCCCGAGACCGGCCGGTACGCCACACTGCCCGACTACTCCTTTTACTACATCTTGTCCGCCGCCGCCCCGGACGGGTCGCTCCTCGCTTTCAGCTACAACGCGCCCAGCGAATCCCGCGTAAACGTCTTCCGCGTCCGTCCTCTTGTCGGCCGCGTCGGCCGGCTCACCAATCTCTCGGTGCGCGCCTACGTCGCCTCGGCGGCCGATCCCCTCATCGCGGGCTTTGTCACCACTGGCACCGGCAGCACCAGCGCCATCGTCCGCGGGATCGGTCCCAGTCTCACGCAATTTGGCGTCACCGATGCGATGCGCGATCCTTCGCTCACGCTCGTCCGTGATGGTCTCAATCAGATCACCAGCGACGATTGGAGCTCCACCCTGGTTCCGCGCTTCTCCGCCGTTGGCGCCTTTCCCCTCGCTCCCGGCTCTAAGGACGCGGCGCTCGAAGCTCCGATCGGTCCCGGCAACTATTCCGCGGTCGTTTCTCCGTCGGCCGGTGAAAGCGGCACCGCCCTCGTCGAGCTCTTCGACTCGACCGCCAGCGCGGCGCCCACCCGGCGCTTCGTCAATGTGTCCGCCCGCGCTCAGACCGCCCCCGACCGACCGCTCATCGTCGGCTTCAGCATCACCGGCGAGGTGCCCGTCACCGTGCTCATCCGCGGCATCGGCCCTGCGCTCACCGGGTTCGGCGTGCCCGGTGCGCTGGCCGATCCGAAGCTCACGCTCTATCGCAACAGCACCGCGCTCTGGGAAAGCATCGGCCGTCCCTTCACCGATCCTTACACCCCGGAAATCGAGCCCGATGCCGCCGCGCTCCGCACCGGGGCCTTCGCCCTGAAACCGGGCAGCAAGGATTCCGCGATGGTCGTCTCGCTGCCTCCCGGCAGCTACAGCGCCGTCGTCAGCAGCGTAAGCAACACCTCGGGCGCCGCCCTCATCGAGGTCTACGAGGTGCCGTAACCTTTTCGCCGCCCCGGCCGGCCCCGTTCGCCGCAGACCGATGGCACTTCCCCGCGGCGCGCTTGTCACCCCTGCCAGCCGCACTACCGTGCGGCACCCTTCGCCTTCATGCGCCCGCCTCGCCTGCTCCTCCGCCTCGCCGTTTTCCTGCTCGCCGCCGCCTTCGCCCGCGCCGCCGACCCCGCGCCCCTCACCGCCAAGGAGCTGTCCCAGGGCTACCGCGACCGCACGATCCTCGCCAAACCCCTCGCCTCCCGCCGCGCCACCGCCGACGCCGATGAGGCCCGCGATCATGTCCGCGTCCGCACGAAGTTTTCCCACCTGCGCGATCTCCGCGTCATCGAACTCGACGACACCGACGACGTCGCCTCCGCCATCGCCCGCCTCCAGGCCACCGGCCGCTACGAGTTCGTCGAGCGCGACGCCCTCCGCCACCTCGACGTCACGCCCAACGACACGTCCTTCACCACGCAGTGGGCCCTCAACAACACCGGCCAGTCCGGCGGCTTCGTCGGCGCTGACATCAAGGCCCCCGCCGCGTGGGACATCATTCACGACGCCCCCAACGTCATCGTCGCCGTCGTCGACACCGGCGTGAACCTCACCCACCAGGACATCGCGCCGAATCTCTGGGTCAATCCGTCGCCCACCTCGCTCAACGATGTCAACGGCGCCAATTTCGTCGGCGGCAACGGCCGCATGATCAGCGGCAATCCCACTGACGACGCCGGTCATGGCTCCCATGTCGACGGCATCATCGGCGCCGCGGGCAACAACGCCGTCGCCGTCGCCGGGATCGCCTGGAAGGTCCAGCTCATGGCCGTGAAGGTCTTCCCCGCCAGCGGCTCCGGCTCCGTCTCCGACATCGCCGCCGGCGTCAACTACGCCATCGCCCACGGCGCGCACATTATCAACGCCAGCTACGGCGAGACCGGCAGCTCCGGCTTCTCGCAGACCGAGCTCAGCGCCGTCACCGCCGCGCGCGACGCCGGCGTGATCTTCGTCGCCGCCGCCGGCAACGAGGCCGCCAACCTCGACGTCGCCCGCCACTATCCCGCGAGCTTCTCCCTCGATAACATCGTCACGGTCGGCTCCACCACGCGCTCCGAGACCCTCGCCACCAGTTCCAATTTCGGCACCACCGTCGACCTCCTCGCCCCCGGCGAAAGCATCCTCTCCCTCGGCTACACCAGCACCACCGGGACCGCCACGCTCTCCGGCACCTCGATGGCCACGCCGCATGTCGCCGGCGCGCTCGCCCTCCTCAAGGCCCGGTTTCCCGCCGACACCTACCGCGAGCTCATCAACCGCCTCCTGCGCGGCACCGACGTCATCGCGCGCTACGGCGGCAAGGCCCAGAACGGCGGCCGACTCAACCTGCTCGGGGCACTGACCACGACGACCAACCGCCCCTTCAACGACGACTTCGCCCAGCGCGCCCACCTCACCGGCGACAATTTTCTCGTCCGCTCCAACAACGTCGGGGCCACCGCCGAGACCGACCAGGGCGAACTGCTCCAGTCTGCCGGCGCGGGCGGCACGTCCCTCTGGTGGGAATGGACGCCCTCCACCACCGCCTCGGTCCGCCTCACCACCACCGGCAGTGCCTACGACACCCTGCTGGCCGTCTACACGGGCTCCGCCCTGAATGCCCTCACCCTCGTCGCCGCCAACGACAACGACGGCACCGCCCTCACCAGCCGCATCGATTTCACGGCCCAGAAGGGCGTCACGTATCAGATTTGTGTGGACGGCAGGAACGGCGCCTCCGGCCTCACGCTCCTCAACCTCGGCACCGTTCCCACCAACGACGCCTTCGCCTCCCCCGCCGTGCTGAGCGGCCCCAGCACCGGCGTCACCGCCACCAACGCCAACTGCACGCGCGAGACCGGCGAGCCCCGCATCCTCGGGTTCGCCGGCGGCACCTCACTCTGGTACAGATGGACCGCCCCGCGCTCCGGCCGCTTCCTGTTTGCCGCCGTCAGCACCGACTTCGATCCCCTCCTCGCCGTCTACACCGGTTCGACCCTGGCCAGCCTCACCCTCGTTTCCTCGAGCGACAACTCCGGCCCCTCCAACTCGCAGACCTCCAGCCTCTGCCCCTTCGACGCCGTCGCCGGCACCACCTACCTGATCACGGTCGATTCGAAGAGCACCAGCGCGCTCGGGCAGTTCACCCTCACCCTCAGCGACGCGCTCTGGCAGTCCGACACCGGCAGTTCCTCCCTCGCCGGCAGCAACCTCACCGGCGCCCCCGCCGTCGCCCCCGACGGCAGTATCTACATTGGCAGTACGGACCGGGCGCTCTACGCGTTCGCCTCCGACGGCACGCTGAAATGGAGCTACCTCACCGGCGGCCTGATCG
>JAPLTR010000771.1 GCA_026398065.1 Verrucomicrobiota bacterium
CGGGCCTTCGAAGACCTGGAGTTTGATGCGATAGTCGGAATCGGCGGACACAGTCGGGAGATGCTTGCGGCGGGACGAAGTCCGGCAAGGGAAAAGACGCCCCGCCCGCCGCGCCGCGGGCGGTCAGCGTTTCCGCATCGGAAAGGGCACGGCGGTCCTTCCGGTGTGGTGCCGCCAGAACCAGCGGGCGAGCGCCGGGAGGAGGATGATCGCCCCCACCATGTTCACGAGAAACATGAAGGTGAGCAGCAGGCCCATGTCGGCCTGGAACTTCAGGTCGGAGAACAGCCAGGTGCTCACGCCGATGGCGAGGGTGAGCCCGGTGAAGACGACGGCCGTGCCGGTGTCCTTGAAGGCCTCGAACATCGCGTCCTCGAAGTACTCGCCCTCCTTCAGGCCGGAGAGCAGCCGGGCGAACAGGTAGATGCCGTAGTCCACGCCGATGCCGACGCCGAGGGCGACGACGGGCAGCGTCGAGGTCTTCAGGCCGATGCCGAACCACACCATGATCACGTAGGCGAGGAAGCTCACGATCGCGAGGGGGACGACGATGCAGAGCGCGGCGCGGAGCGAGCGGAAGGTCAGCAGGCACAGGGCGATCACGGCGCCGAAGACCCAGAGGAGGATCGGCTTCTCGGCGGCGGCCACGACCTCGTTGGTCGCGGCCATCACGCCGGCGTTGCCGCTGGCGAGGAGGAACTTCGCCTTCGGCGACGGGTGGGCCGCGGCGAAGGCCTTCACGGCGTCGGTGACGGCTCGGAGCGTCTCGGCCTTGTGGTCGCCGAGGAAGATCATCACGGGCATCACGCTCCCGTCGCGGTTGAGGAGGCCGGTGGCGGTCTCGATGGGCGAGACGGCCTGGGCGAGCGCCTGCTGGTTGCGCGGGAGAATCCGCCACTTGAGCGAGCCCTCGCTGTAGCCGGCGTTGACGATCTTGGCCATGGCGGGCAGCGAGATCACGGACTGCACGCCGGGCACGCGGCGAATCTCGCCCTCGAAGCGGTCCATCAGCGAGACGACCTCGTAGTCCACGCAGCCGTTGGGCACAGTCTCGACGATCACCGACAGGACGTCGACGCCGATGCTGAATTTTTCGGTGATGACGCGGGAGTCCTGGTTGTAGCGGGAGTTTTGTCGCAGCTCCGGGACGCCCGCCTGCGTGTCGCCGATGCGGACCTGCTCTGCCTTGAAGAATGCCCACACGCCGACCGCAAAGCAGACGGCGATGATGACCATCGACGGCACGGGCTTCATGCCCTTGGCGAGCCGCTCCCAGAAACCGTCCGTCATCGCGCGGCGCTCGGCGACCCAGGTCGCGTAGCTCGGCGGCATCCGCAGGTAGGAGAGATGGTCGGAATTTTGATGATCATCATCGTAATGAACCCGACGGTGTCGGTCAGGAGCGCGACGACGCCGGGCACGATGAGCCGCATGAAGGCGTGGCGGGCGGCGGTCGGGCCGTCATGGCCGGCGAACATCTCGTTGCGAAACATGCAGATCTTCTGGACGCCGTGGCTCACGCCGATGGCGAACACGAGGAAGGGCACCAAAATCGAAAACGGGTCGATGCCGTAGCCCAGCGCCGTGAGTCCGCCGAGCTGCCAGACGACGGCGACGAGCGAGCACAGGACGGGGGCGGCGGCGAGCTTCCAGCGGCCGGCATATTCCCAGACGAGGAGTCCGGTGATCACGATGGAAACTCCGAAGAGGAGCAGCACGCCGCGCGCCCCGTCGCTGATGTCGCCGATGACTTTTGCGAACCCGATGATGCGGACCTCGATCTCGCCGCCGCTGTCGCGCTCGATGCGCTGGCGCAGCGCCTCCAGGCCGGCGGCCACCCGGAGGTAGTCGATCTTCTCCCCGGTGCGCGGGTCGAGCTCAAGAAGCTGGGCGCTGACGATGGCGCCGGTGAAGTCGTTGGCGACGAGCTGGCCGAGCTTGCCGGACTTGAGGACGTTCTCGCGGACCTTGGCGAAGTTGGCGGCCGTCGGCGTGAAGTCGGCGGGAATGACGTTGCCCCCCGAGAACCCGTCCTCGACGACCTCGATGTAGCGGACGTTGGGGGTGAAGAGGGACTGGACCTGGGCGCGGTCGACGGCGGGCAGGAAGGTGACCTCGTCGGTGGCGAGCTTGAGCTGGGCGAAGTAGCGCTCGTTGAAGATGTCCCCCTGCTTCACCATCAGGGCGACGAGCACGCGATTCGCGCCGCCGAACTCGCTCTGATATTTCGTGAAGGTCTTGATGTAGGGGTGGTCGAGCGGAAGCGATTTGTTGAAACTTGCGTCAACCCGGAGCCGGGCAGCGAACAGCGCCATCACGCCCGTGAGCACCGCAAAGCCGATCACGAGCGGCGTGCGGCGGCGGAAGATCCAGGTGGCGAATTTCTCGAGCATGGCGGACGGCTACGGCGGTGTGGGCAGCAGGGTTGCGCCGGCTTCGCCGAGGGCGAGGACGCGGCCGTCGGGCGTTTCAATCAACTCGGCCACGGCGGTTATGATGGGGGCCGTCCACGGTGCGAGCGTCTGACCGCGGTCGCGGCTCACGAGCAAGGCGCGGGCGTCGCCGGCGAGGAGGACGAGGGTGTTCTTCAATTTGACCGAGGCGGCGAGGAGGACGGGCTGCGGCGCCGGGACCGGTGTCCACGTCGCGCCATCATCCTGCGAGCGGAAGACGTGGCCGCGCAGGCCGTGGGCCAGGAGCGTGCGTTGGTCGAGCGGGAGCACGCCATAGAAGGAGCCTTCGTAGGCGGCGGGGATGCGGGCCCAGGTCGCGCCGTCGTCGCTGGACCGCAGGAGGGTGCCGTGCTCGCCCGCGAGGTAGAGGGTCCCGGTCGGACCCCGGCTGATCCGGTTGAGGTGAAAGTCGTCCTCCATGATCTTGCGGCGGCTCCAGGTCTGTCCGCCGTCGCTGGAGGCGACAAAAAGACCGTACGCCCCGACCGCGATGACGCGCCGCGCATCGAGCGCCAGGACATCAAGGAAGGAGTCGGCGAGATTTTCTCCCTGCCATTGCTTCCGCCAGGTTCGGCCGGCATCGGTGGTGGAGAGAATCAGTGCGTCGTGCCCCACGGCCCAGCCCAGCGCGGCGCCGGGGGCGAAGGCAATGCCGGTCAGGGTGGCGGTGCCGGGCGAGGTGGCGGGCTGCCAGGAGGTGGCGTTGTCGGTGGAGCGGAGGATGGTGCCACGCTCGCCCACGACAACGAGGTCCGAACCGGCCGTCGCGCCGTCGAGCAGCAGCACGCGGGGCGGGGCATCGGCCGCGAAGACGGCGGCCATCAGAACCAACGAGAGGAAGGGGAGACGAATCATGCTCCGGTGGTCTCAATCCCGCCGCGCGGGCGGCGGGCCGAAGTCATCGGATGCCGTCGCGGCTGAGGGAGCCCGGCGTGAAGTCCGCCGGGGTGCGTTTCAGATTGAAATCGTACATGACGTTTTCGTTATCGAGGCCGAAGGCGAGGTAGCGGCCGTTCTGCAAGTCGTGGTGGACCTCCAGCGTGCTCCAGAAGGTCTGCGCCTCGTAGTAGTTGATGCAATGCGCCTCGGAGATGCGCCAGAGGGCGCCGCGGGCGTCGTACTGGTCGGCGGCGAGGATCTGCCAGCTGTCCTCGTCAATGTAGAAAGTCCGGCGGGCGTAGAGATGCGACGTGCCGGGCTTGAGGGTGGCGTCGACGACCCAGACGCGGTGCAACTCGTAGCGGGCGAGGTCCTGGTTGATGTGGCCGGGCTTGAGGATGTCGGACGTCTTGAGTTTGTCGCTGTGCAGCTTGTAGGAATTGTAGGGCACGAGCAGTTCCTTTTTCCCCACGAGCTTCCAGTCATAGCGGTCGGGCGCGCCGTTGAACATGTCGAACTGGTCGCTCGTGCGCTGGCCGTCGGCGTTGGTGCCCGGGTTGTCATAGGCGACGTTGGGCGCGCGCGTGACGCGGCGGCGGCCGGCATTGTACACCCAGGCGCGGCGCGGCTCCTTGACCTGGTCCATGGTTTCCTGGGCCAGCAGGATGTTGCCGACGACGCGGGCGGGGGCGACCGCGGCCTGCTTGTAGAAAACCAAGGTGTTTTCCTTTTCCAACTCGGCGGCGGTCATGTCCGGGCGCACGTAGTTGAACAGGAATTCGTCCTCGAACTTCACGATCTGGTAGCCGCCGCCGCGCTCGACGGCGGCCTGGTCCGGGTGCCGCGCGGCGGCGACGCCGCGATAGCGGGTAAGGTGGTTCCAGACCGCTTCCAGGCCGTCGGCCGGGAGCGGGAACGGAATGCCAAGGATGGCGCCGGTGATACCGTTGCCGCCGGCGGTGAGACGGGCGGAGGTCGCGTTCTTGAGGGTGGCGTCATAGACCCGCTGCGGGTACGAGGCGCTGCGCCGGGTGGGGTAGACGACCAGCTTGTAGGTCGGATACGCCTTCAGCAGCGCCAGTGTGCCGGGCGTGAGCTTTGACTCGTACTGGGCCGCGTTGGCGGCGGTCACCGTGTAGAGCGGTTGGTCCGAGGCGAAGGGGTCCGGGTGGTGGTCACCCACCTTGTAGCCGGCTGGCGGGGTCAAGATGCCGCCGTTCCACGCGGGGATGG
The DNA here is from genome assembly GCA_026398065.1 of Verrucomicrobiota bacterium. Classification (GTDB taxonomy): domain Bacteria; phylum Verrucomicrobiota; class Verrucomicrobiia; order Opitutales; family Opitutaceae; genus GAS368. The sequence goes on from JAPLTR010000771.1 coordinate 4,566, forward strand.
ACTTGTCGGCATTGGCCGCGGCCTCCGCGCCAAGCGGGGTGAGGTCCTTGCCGAGGCGGGCGGCGGCGGACTCGGGCACCGCCGCCATCGACCAGGTGACCGTGGACAGGGCGCCGAGGACGGCGGGAGAGAGACGGAGAAAAGATTTCATGGCCGGAGAACGTTTTCGGAAGAGAAGAAGGGCGCGGCGCCTGCCAGTCGACAGAATGCCGGCGCCGGAAAAATCAGAAGGAGTACTTCAGGGTGGTGGCAAAGTAGTCGCGGTCGGTGAGCAGGTTGAACCGGCCGGCGCCGAAGAAGTTAACGTAGCGGAGTTCGACGGACCAGGCGTTGCGGTAGACGAACTCGACGGCGACGTTCACGCTCTTGCGGCCCTTCACATAGTTGCCGAGGGGCAGGGGAGTGTTGCCGGAAACGTCGTGGGTAAACGCCACGCTCGGCTGCATGTTCACGTTGCGAAACACGCTGTTGTAGTCGAGGCGGCCGAGCACCTGGTAGCCCCAGGAAAACTTGTCGGCAAATGCGCCGGTCGGCGTGGGTGGGATCGTGGGGAAGGGCGTGGCGAGCATCGCCGCGGCGCTGCCGCTGGTGAACGTGCCGGGGCCGTCATAGCGCAGCGTGTCCTTGCCGGGAAGATTCGCCCAGACGCCACCGGCCTCGCCGAGGAGGGTGAACTGCTGGGAGCCGAGCGTCGGCCCGAAGACCTTCGTGACCGTGCTCTGCGCGGTCCAGACGTTGTGCCGGCGGTAGCCGGGGATCTCGCGGCCGAGCTGGCCGAGGTAGTTGCCGATCTGATTCGAGGAACCGAAGGCGGAGCCGGTGGAGTTGGTCAGGGCCGAGAGCGTCGCAAAGAGCAACTCGACGTCGTCGATCTGCAAGGGGACGTCTTTTTTAAGCGAGACCTCGCCCTGCCAGGAGATGCCGGTCTTACCGATGGAGGTGTTGAAGCTGAGACCGTACAGGTTGAGTCCCTCGGGGTACTCGGCGAAGTAGCGGCCGGTCGCGGCGGCCGTGAGGAGGGCGATCGAGCGCGCGCCGGAGATCGCGGCCTGGATGGGCGCGGACTGCAGCGTGGCGATCTCGGTCGGCGTAAGGGTGGCGGGGGCGAGGGTGGACTTGACGATGAGCTGGAAGATCGCGGCGGCCTGAGCGGGCGCGGCGGCGGCGGGCACGCCCCCGCGGATGAAGGCGACGGTGAGCGGTCCGGTGAGGTCGGTGTTGATCGGCGACGTCGGGGCGCGCGCACTCAGGAGCGGCGAACGGCTGTTGTAACGCGCGTAGAAGGCGCCGAACTCGGTGTTGTTGAGGCCGGGGGCGAGCACGCGCGTGGCGACACCGTATTGGTTGAAGTTGGACCCTTCACGGTCCTTGTCGCGCGGGATGGCGCCGAGGGTGCCGGTGTCGGCCAGGGTGCCGAAGCCGAGCAGCACCTGGCTGCCGCCGCGGGTCGCGAAATCGTTCGTCGAAAAATAGGTGCCGGCCGGCTCGAGTTCGTTGCGGCGGAATTCGAGGAGCCAGAACGGCTCGATCGTGACGTTTTCCGCCACGCCGATGGAGGCCTTCAGCATGTTGACCGGGAGGAGGGCCTCCTTCAGCTCGGCCCCGGGGGTGCGGAGCTTGGACAGGTCGACCGAGTTGACGACGTTGTTGCCGTTCGGGATGAACGTGCTCTCGCCGAGGCTCAGCACCTGGCGGCCAAACCGCACATCGACGGGCAGGCCGGAGCCGACAGCGAACTTGGCGCGGGCATACATGTCGAGGAACTCGGCGCCGCGGACGACGCGATCCTTGGCCTGGTCGGAGAGGGTCGTGCGCTTGGTGTCATCGGTCTTCAGGTCGGTGAACCAGTAGCCGCGCACGAGCGCGCCGAAATTGCCGTACTTCAGCTCGAGGTCGTGCGAACCCTTGAAGAGCTCCGACACCCACCCTTTGCCATAGTTGAGATTGCCGTCATCGGTATTGACCGAGTTGAGCAGGCCGGGGACGCCGTTGAACGAGTTGGTCGTGCCGTAGTTCGCGTTGGTCGGATCCTTCAGGCGGTAAAGCGCCCCGAAGGAAATGGTGGAGTCGAAACTGCCGGTCAGGCCGCCGTTCGAGAACTGGATCGCGTGGGAAGCCGTCGCGAGCAGGGCGAGCCCGACGCTGGCGGCCAGTGCCGCATGAGCGCGGCGGCGGGCGACGGAGAGGGTGGCGTGGTCTTTCATGAGGGTTTGATGCAGGGTCGCGGCCCGCCGACAAAACAATCGGGCGGCACCGCGAGGGAGTTGGCTGACAACAAAGGGGTTTTGTGTCTGGCGAACGAAACTCCGCCCTTCCCGGCGGGGCAAGAGCGAATGTCGGGCAGATTTTGCGCAATTCTACCTGCCTGACCGGTCGGGAATCCCCATTCGCGCTTTGACGCGCCGCGCATTTGCGCAAGGGTGCGGGTCCGATCCATGCAGGCCGCCACTCACATTCACGTCAAAGGCGCCCGGGAGCACAACTTGAAGAACCTCGAGTTGCGCATTCCGCGCGGCAAACTCGTCGTCATCACCGGCCCGAGCGGCTCGGGCAAGTCGTCGCTGGCCTTCGACACGATCTACGCCGAGGGCTACCGGAAGTACATGGAGAGCCTGTCGGCGCAGGCCCGGCAGGTGCTCGACCAGCTCAAGCGCCCCGACGTCGATTTCATCCACGGGCTCTCGCCGGTCCTCGCGATCGAGCAGCGCACGGGCGCCGGCGGCCCCCGCAGCACGATCGCGACCGCGACGGAGATCGCCGACTACGCGCAATTGCTCTGGGCGCTCGTGGGCGAGCAATTTTGCCCGAAGGACGGCGGGCGCGTCGTGCAGCGTTCCCTCGACGACAATGTCCAGCGCATCCTCACCGAATGCGCCGGCGAGCGCATCATGCTGCTCGCGCCGGTGATGCGGGCGAAGCCCAGTGTGCTGCGGGAGGAGTTGCCGCGGCTGCGCCAGCGGGGCTTCCAGCGCGTGCGCCTCGACGGGGAGATCAAGAATCTCGACGAGCCCAAGCTGCTCGCGACCGGTGTGAAGGAAGTGACCGTGGAACTGGTCGTGGACCGCCTCGTGGCCTCCGCCGACCAGCGCTCCCGCCTCGCCGATTCGCTGGAGCTGGCGTTCCGCGAGGGCAAAGACCGCGTGATCGTGCTCGCGCAGAAGGGCGCTGAGGCGCCCTGGCGGGAGTTTTCCCTGAGCCAGTCGCTGGCGTGCGAGGTGTGCGGCGATGTATTCGAAAAACTGACACCGAAGCACTTTTCCTTCTCCAGCCGCGAGGGGGCGTGCCCGACCTGCGACGGCCTCGGCCGGAAGCTGCGCTTCTCGCCCGAGCTGATCATCGCCGACCCGGAGAAGAGCGTGCGCGAGGGCGCGATCAAGCCCTGGCGCATCGGTGGAAAAAACCTGATCATGAAGCACAATTCGCTCATCAAGCAGCTCGCCGAGCAGCTGCCCTTTGACGCGGATGTGCCCTGGAAGGACCTGCCCGAGGAAACGCGGCGCGCACTGCTCTTCGGGGCGGGCGAACGGCAGTTTGCCATCAAGCTCCGCCGCATGCGCGAGGCGAAGGCGCAGACGTTTCCCGGGATCATCGCCGATCTGGAGCAGAGCTGGCGTCACACCGACAGCGAGGGTTTCCAGGCGCGGCTAACGACCTTCATGATCGCGGGCGAGTGCCCCGAATGCCACGGTTCGCGGCTGAACGCCCGCAGTGGCGCCGTGCGGTGCGGCGGAAAGACCTTTCCCGAGTTCATGAAGCTCGACGTGGGCGAGTCGGATGCGTTCGCGCGCGAGCTCGTCGCCGCCCACGGACCGAACGACGCGGTGCGGGATGTCGTCACCGGCATCGAGCAGCGGCTCCATTTTCTACTCGAGACGGGCCTCGCGTATCTGACGCTGGACCGCGACTACGCCACGCTCTCCGGCGGCGAAGCGCAGCGCGTGCGCCTCGCCACGCAACTCGGTATGGGGCTCATCGGGGTCATCTACGTCCTCGACGAGCCGAGCATCGGCCTACATCCGCACGACAACCAGAAGCTCCTCGACACCCTCGTCGCGCTCCGCGACCGCGGCAACACCGTGCTCGTGGTCGAGCACGACGAGGACACCATGCGCCTCGCCGACGAGATCATCGAGCTGGGCCCCGAGGCGGGCGTCGAGGGCGGGCGGCTCCTGTTTCAGGGGACGCCGGCCGCCTGTGCCGCGCTCTCGATCAAGCAGTCGCGCACCGGGCCGTATCTCTCGCGCAAACTTTCCGTCACCCGCGAAGCCAAGGCGAAGTTGCCCGACGGTGCGTGGCTGACGGTGCGCGAGGCCCGCGCGAACAATCTCCGTGGCATCGATGCGAAGTTTCCCGTCGGCTTGCTGACCTGCGTCACTGGAGTGAGCGGCTCCGGCAAGAGCACGCTCGTGAACGACATCCTGGCCGCCGCCGCGGCGCGCAAACTCAACGGGGCGAAGACGATTCCCGGCAAGCACCGGCAGATCGAGAATCTGGACTTCTTCGAAAAGCTCGTGCAGGTCGACCAGGAGCCCATCGGGCGCAGCCCGCGGTCGAATCCCGCGACCTATGTTGATCTCCTCACGCTGCTGCGCGATCTCTACGCTCAGGTGCCACTGGCCAAAGTGCGCGGCTACAAGGCCAGCCGTTTCTCCTTCAACGTGCGCGGTGGGCGCTGCGAACGCTGTCAGGGTGACGGCGCCATCAAGCTCGACATGCAGTTCATGGCCGATGCCTACGCGCCGTGCCCGAGCTGCGGAGGCCGGCGTTACAACCGTGAAACGCTGGAGATTCTTTTCCACGGCAAGTCCATCGCCGACGTCCTCGACATGACCGTCCGCGAGGCGATCGTCCTCTTTCGCAATATTCCACGGGTGATGGACAAGCTGGCGACGCTCGACGCGGTGGGCCTCGGCTACCTCACGCTCGGCCAGTCGGCCACGACGCTCTCCGGCGGCGAGGCGCAGCGCATCAAGCTCTCGCTGGAGCTGAGCAAACGCCAGCAGGGCTCGACGCTCTACATCCTCGACGAGCCGACGACGGGGCTGCACTGGGTCGATATCCAGAAGCTGATGGACCTGCTCTTCAAACTGCGCGACCAGGGCAACACCGTGATCGTGATCGAGCACAACCTCGACGTGATCAACCTCGCCGACTGGCTGATCGACCTCGGCCCCGGCGGCGGCCGCGAGGGCGGGGAACTGATCTTCGCGGGCCCGCGCGCCGAGATCGAGGCCGCGCCGCGGTCGCTCACGGGCGTGGCGTTGAAACGGTGGCGGGAAGCGGCGAAGATCAAAGCCTGATACGGGGTGCGGGTCGCATGGTTGTTTCCCAGTCCAATCTGCCGATGCGACATTTCCTGAGGCTCGTCATTCTTCTCGGCCTGCTAACCGCCGGTCGGGCGGCGCCCGCGCTTGCCGTGGTGCAAGGAAGCACGTCGCCCGACGGTCGGTTGGCGCTCGCCTATGTCCCCCTGAAGAGCGGGGTGAGCTTTGAGGACGAGGACGAGGTGTATTTGGTGGAGTTCAAGTCCATGCGGATTGTGCAACAAGTTCCGGGCTGCTTTTCCTCCGGCGGCAGCTGGGGAGAACGATCGACGAACGTCAAAGGCGAGTGGCATCCCAGTGGGCGCTATCTCGTCGTCAATTTCCGCTGCGGTCGGATGTTGGGCGAAGGCCTTTTGTTTAAGGTCGCTGCCGGCCGGTTGACGCAGATTCCGCTGCCGCCGCTGACCTCACATCCCAAAAGCAAGATTCTCGAGATCTTGGTGCAGAACAGTAACTCAGGAACAGAGTTGTCATGGGACAACGCCAGTCAGCTCCGGTGTTATAACTGGGGGTATGTTCCCAAGGAGGGCCATGGAGGAGACGACGAGTATGCGAACTATGGCCTGCCAGGCTTTGCGGATGTGATTCAGTTCGTTTTCGAATTCAAGCTGAACGGCTCGCTACGGCTGATCGATCTGCAGACGTCAGGCAGAAAAACGTGACGCTCTTCGAGGTCCGAGCGCCGAAATGTGAGTAAGTTGGTCGGCTATTCAATTGAGCAAAAACGTGCCGCACGGTTGGAACGTATGTGCCCATGCTCACTCGTTTCAAACGTCTCCATCGCATCACGCGGCTGCTGCTGATCAGCACGACGGTCTTCCTGCTGGGCACCGCCTGCCTCGCGCTCGCCGGCCTGCGGGACGATCTCGCCCCGGCGGACGTCGGCCTGGTGCTGGGCAGCAAAGTCGAGCTCGACGGGCGGCCGTCCACGCGCCTGCGGGCGCGGCTCGACCGGACGCTGGAGCTTTATCGGGCGGGCTATTTTCCGTGGGTGATCACCAGCGGTGGATTCGGGAAGGAGGGCTACGACGAGGCGGTGGTCATGCGCGATTATCTCGTGGCCGGCGGGATTCCGCCGGACCGGGTGATCGTGGACGGCCACGGCGACAACACCTTCGAAAGCGCGAAGAACACCCGGCGGATCGTGCAGGGGCGGAATCTCAAAAGCGTGTTGGTCGTCACACAGTATTTCCACATTCCGCGCTCCCGGCTCGCGCTGCGGCGGTTTCAGATTTCGGAGGTCCATTCGGCCCACGCCCGCATCTACGAATTTCGCGACACGTACTCAGCCCTCCGGGAATCGTTCGGCTACCTCGCGTATCTGGTTCGGTCCTACCGGGAGAAATGACGCCCGGGCATTCGACTCACTCCGCGCGCGGCAGCTTGCGACGCGGAGCCTCGTCGATGCGCTTCTTCA
>JAPLTR010000561.1 GCA_026398065.1 Verrucomicrobiota bacterium
CCGCCTGGCTCGTGCCGCGCGCCGTCGCCGATCGCGCCGGCCCGTGGAAGGCCGACCTCCGCCCCAACCCCGTCGACGACATGGAGTACTTCGCCCGTGTCCTGCTGGCTTCAGATCGCGTGCTGTTTTGCGAAGAGGCCCGCGTCTTCTATCGTTCGAATATCTCCGGCAGTCTGAGCCACCGCCGCGGTGACCCGGCATGGCGCGCGATTTTTACCAGCTTCCAGCTCACCGCCGATCGTCTGCTGGCCCGCGAGGATTCGCCCGCCACGCGCCTCGCCGTCGCGACCGCCCTCCAGCAGCTCGTCTACGAATCCTATCCTTCCGTGCCCGATGCGCGCGCCGCCGCCGAACAGCGCATCCGCGCCCTCGGCGGCACCGACCTCCGCCCCGACGCCGGACCGTGGCGCCGCCGCCTCCAGTCCGTGCTCGGCTGGAAGGCCGTGAAGCGCCTCCACGATCTCGCGTATCGGAAATAGTACTACATCTCGTCCGCCCACCCCTTCGTCCTCTCGCCATGCCCACCCCGCCCCGGACCTTCTCCGACTACACCCGCGACTACGTCTGCACCGCCGGGCACAACGACCGGCTGTTCCACGAGTTCACCGCCGCCACCTGGGCCGATCCGCTGCTCGCCCCCCACCGCAAGCACATCGAGGAGCACAAGCTCGGCTTCGGCGACGCCGCGTTCCACACGATGTGGAAACTGCTCCTCGCCGAGGCCGCGCGGCGCTTCGGCACCGTGCGCTGCCTGGAGATCGGGGTCTTCAAGGGCCAGGTCATCTCCCTCTGGTCGCACCTCGCCCGCACGCAAAACCTCGACGTCCACGTCTCCGCGCTTTCCCCCCTCGCCGGCCAGCCGCGCCCTCACTCGCGCCTCGTCCACGCCCTGCGCTACCGGCTCGACCGCCACTACCGCGAACGCATCCAGAACGGCGACTTCTACGACAACGACGAGTACGAGGCCATCGTGCGCGGGCTCTTCACCCACTTCGGCCTCGATTTCAACCGCGTCGCGCTGCACCGCGGCTACTCGACCGCCCCCGACATTCTCGCCGGCCTCGCCAACGAGACGTTCCACATCATCTACGTCGACGGCGACCACACGTACGACGGCGCGCTGCACGACTTCAAGACCTTCGGCCCCAAGGTCGTGCCCGGCGGCTGGCTGATCGCCGACGACGCCGGCGCCTCGCTCCCTGGGACGGCCTTCTGGAAGGGCCACGAGGCCGTCTCCCGCGCCGCCGAGGTGCTCCCGTCCCTCGGCTTCAAAAACGTCCTCAACATCAGCCACAATCGCGTCTTTGAGCGTCTCGCCTAAATCGTCCGCGCGCGTCCGCGTCTATCTGCCCACCTACCGCCGCCCGGCCCTCCTGCGCCGCGCGGTGGAGAGCCTCCGTGCGCAAACCTGCGCCGACTGGATCTGCGAATTGCACAACGACGCGCCCGACGACCCCGCGCCCGCCGCGCTCGTCCGCGAGCTCGCCGACCCCCGCATCACACTGCATCACCACGAGCGCAATCTCGGCCCCATCGCGACGTTCAACCTCGCGCACTCCGGCGCGCCCGAGCCCTTCTTCACCCTGCTCGAAGACGACAACTGGTGGGAGCCCGATTTTCTCGAAACCATGCTCGGGGTTCTCGCCGCGCGCACCGAGGCTGAGATCGCCTGGGCCAACATGCGGATCTGGCAGGAAACTCCCTCCGGCTGGACCGACACGGGCACCACGATCTGGCCCGTGATCGCCACCCCGCACGTCTCGCTGGCCTGGCCGCAGCTGCTCCAGTTTGACAGCCCGCTTCATTCCAACGGCGCGATGCTCGCCCGCGCCGTCACCGGCGACCGCCTGCAGGTCCCGCCCGCGACCCTGTTCAGCATGGTGGAGAACGTCCGCGAGCGCGCCTTCCGCTACCCGCTCGTCCTCGTACCGCGGCCGCTCGCGAATTTCGCGCACACGCTCCAGACCGCGCGCGATCCCGCCGTCGCCCGTTGGGCGCAGGCCCAGGCGCTCTGCGGCGCGGCCTTCCTCCGCCACCTGCCTCTCCCCGACGCCGAGGTCGCCCGCCTCTGGTCGGCCCGGCGCGCCGCCATCCCGCCCGCGACCTCGCAACTTTTCTTCGCCGGACTGCTTCAGCCCACGCCCGGCTTCTTTCGTCACGCCACCGTCCGCGACTGGCTGCGTTTCCTGCTCGGCTGTATCCGCCATCCCGGCACCACCCTTGCGATCCTTCGCGCGCGCCGCCAGCTCTCCGGCTTCTGGTCCGTCATCGACCGCGCCACCGAGGCCGCCTGCGCCCGTCCGCTCGTGCGCGCCGACGTCCCGCCGCTGCACCTCGCCGACCGGGCCGACCTCGCCCGCTAGTCGCCCTCGATGAACAGGAACCCGTCCACCTCGTGCTCCCGCCAAGTCCCATAGTCCGGAAACTCGCCCTTCACGAGGTCCACCTTGCCGTTCGCCACAAAGGTCTTCGGCAGCACCAGCACGAGCCGCGGCACCCGGCCGGAGTACCGAAACCGCCGCACAATCGCCTCGCTCCACCATTCGGCTGGGATGGTGATCGTGCGCCCCTGCCGGACCTCGAGGCCGATCTCCGGCATGGTCACATAAAACACCGTACGTTCCGACCCCGGCTCCGCGTCGAGGCGGTGGAGCTCGGCCAGCGCGCCCCGCGTGAGGGTCGTATGCGAAAACCCATGACGCCCCACCGCCCCGGCCTTCGCCCGATGGCGGACATTGACGGCAAACGACGCCACTCCGTAGCCGCACATCACCACCAACAGGAGCGTGCCCGCCGCCCGCCAGGCTCGTCCCCCGCTGTGCCGCAGGGCGAAAACCGTGCAGGGCAGCAGCAGCATCCCTGCCGGCAGATAGTGCCGCTCCTCCAGGCTCACCGACGCCCCGGTCGCATGGAACCACGCGAACGCCGCAGCATAGACTCCGACCCATACGGCCGCCTGCACGACGTAGCCACGCACCGGAAACTTTCGCCAAACCACCCAGCCGACGACCGCCGTGCCCACCGCGCCCGCCAGAAACAGCGGCCACATCTGCCCGATCGTCAGCAGCGGCGCTCCGGGAAAAAGAAAAATCCGGTTGAGCAGGCTTTGCACCCCTAGGGCTGAAAACAGCGGTCCCGCCAGCGCCTCCGACCACTCCGCCGGGCTCGGAAAACTCAGCCCTCCCGCCGCCCCGATGCTCGCCCCCCGCTTCAGATAGCCCCAATCCCACGCCAGCTTGACCGCGACAAACACCAGCGCCGCCCGCACCGCCCACCCGCCCGCCCGACGCCACTCCACCGCCGGGCCGGCCCTCCGCACGTTTTCCACCACCGTCCAGGCCAGCATCGCCAGCACCGCCACCAGCACCGACAGCTTGAGCCCCACGGCCACCATCAGCACCGGGATCAACGCCGCGCACTGCCACCCGCGCAGTTCGCGCCAGCGCCACACGAGTATCGCCAGCCACGGCACGGCCGCCGCTTGCAACACGTCGCCCACATACGGATTCCCAAAATATCCGCTGAAGGGCCGGGCGAACACCGCCACGATCCCGCATTCCGCCGCCAGCAGCGGCGCGACTCCGCACGCCAGCCACAGCCGCCAATACCCCCAGATGCGCAGCACACTCCCCAACGCGACCACCACCAGTGTGGCACGCCCCAGCGAAAGTCCCAGCAGTTGAAAAAATCCCGGCACCAGATACTGCCCGGGCGCCCACCACGACTGGAATGTCGCCACCGATTCGGCCAGATTGTCCAGGGTCGGTCCGACATTGCAGTTGAACGGACCGCCCGCCCGCATCGCCAGCCACACTTGGTAACCGGCGGCGGTGTCGTTGAACAGTTCCGGGGGCACCGCCCACGACACCACACCATACAGCGCCACGGCCGTGCCGACGACCATCGCCAGCACCCGTCCGGCCCGGCGGCGATCCTCACCCGATTGAGCTTCAGCCATGGCCCGTCGTTATCCTCGCCCGCCCGTCGGTCAATCTCAGACCTTGGTAAGCTCGCGCATTCTGATCCACTCCCCTGCTTCTCCTCGTGAAGCCAGCCGGCCGCATCCTCATCCTCACCGCCTCCCACCTCTGTCGCAATCCGCGCGTGGTCAAGGAGGCCACCACGCTCGGCGCCGCCGGCTACGACGTGACCGTCATGACCATCTCGGCCCAGACTCGGTTCGAGCAGATGGACGTCGAACTGATCCGCTCCCTCCCCTTCCAGCGCGTCGTCATTGACTACGCCTCGTCCTCCCCGCTGGCCCAGATCGGCGACTTCTATCAGCGCAGCGCCACGTTCGCCGCCCGTTGGGTCTGCGCCCACCTTGGGATCGAGTCGGCCCGCACCCTCGGCCCCTCGGCGGCCCTGCTCCGCTTCGCCCGCTCGCATCCCGCCGACCTCACGATCGTGCACACCGAGATCCCTATCTGGGCCGCCCAGTATCTCATCCGCGATGGCCGGCGCGTCGCCGTCGATGTCGAGGACTGGTATTCCGAAGATCTCCTCTACGCCGACCGCACGAGCCGCCCGATCCGGCTCCTCCGCCGCGCCGAGTCCTTTGTCCTCAACCACTGCGCCTACTCCTTCGCCACCGCGCAGAGCATGGCCGACGCCCTCGTCGCCGCCTATCGGTGCCCGCCGCCCATCGTGGTGCGCAACTCCTTCCCGTTGCAGCCCCTCTCGCGCGCGGACCGCCCCCCCGCCGACGGACCGCCCAGTTTCATCTGGTTTTCCCAGACCATCGGGCCGGGCCGCGGCCTCGAACTGTTTTTCTCCGCCTGGGCGAAGACCCGGCACCCGAGCCGAGTCTTCCTCCTCGGTGACGAACGCCCGGGCTACCGCCAGAATCTCCTCGCCCGCCTCCCGCCCGCGCGGCGCGACGACGTGAAATTCATCCCCCTCGTCACCCCCGAGCAGTTGCCGGCGAAACTCGCCGAGTTCGATCTCGGCCTCGCCTTGGAGCCCCACTGGCCGCCGAACCGCGACATCACCATCACCAACAAAATCCTCCAGTACATGAACGCCGGCCTCGCCCTCATCGCGACCGACACCCAGGGCCAGTCTGAGGTGATGCGCGCCGCGCCGGACGCCGGCCTATTGGTGACCGCGCACGAAACGACCGCGCTCGCCCACCGGCTCGACGCCCTCCTCGGCGATCCCGCCCGCCTGCGCGCGATGCAACTGGCCTCCCGCGCCGCCGCCGCACGCGAGTTTTCCTGGGAGCGCGAAACCCCGCGCGTGCTCGACGCCGTCGCCCGCGCGCTGGCCGCGCCCCTTACCCGCTGAGCCATGCGTCGCGCCCTCATCATCACCCTCGTTCTGCTGACCCTCTGGCGGCTCGACCGCCGGGATGCCAAAGAACTCGTCCGTCGCCTCGCCATCCGGCTCTGTCGCGTGGCCCTCAACTGGCTCAGCCCGCCCTACGTCCCGAACCTCGGGCCGAGCATTTTCTTCGCACCGCACCAGGACGACGAGACGCTCGGCTGCGGGGGCCTGATCGCGCGGAAACGTTACGAGGGCCTGCCGGTGGACGTCGTCTTCATCACCGATGGCAGTGCCTCCCACCCCGGCCACCCGCGCCTGTCCCCCGCCGAGATCTCCGCCATCCGCCAGGCCGAAGCCCGCGAAGCCCTCTCGATCCTCGGCGTGGAGTCCGGGGCGATTCACTTCCTGAACGCGCCCGACGGCCGCCTCAACCAGCTGTCGCCCACCGAGCGCTCCCGCCTCGTCGGCCAGCTCGCCGCGCATCTGACCACCATTCGGCCCAAGGAAATCTTTCTCCCGTGCAGCCCCGACGGCAGCACCGAGCACGACGCCGCCTTCCTCGTCGTGTGCGAAGCCCTCCGCCAGACCGGGCAATTTCCCGTGATCTGGCAGTATCCGGTCTGGTCCTGGTGGAACCCCCTGCTGCTGCTTGAGCGCCTGATCTACACCGGCAGCCGCTGCCATCAGCCCACCGAGGATTTTCAGACGATGAAGTCCCTCGCGCTCGCGCGTTACCGGTCGCAGACCAAGCCGCTTGCGCCCGATACGAATCCGGCCCTCCCGGCCGACCTCGTCCGGATTTTCCGCTCCGACACCGAGTTCTTCTTCCGTTTCCACCTTCCCCGCGAGCTGGGCGCCACAGAGTCCGCCCGCCCGGTCATCTGATTCCATGGCGTTTTCTCCCCGCGATTTTCTGGCGCGTCTCCGGCGCAAATTCCTCCTCGCACCTGCCGGCTACGGCCGGCCGATTCCCAAGGATGTCCTCGATGGCGAATACACCAGCGGCTCCTGGGCGCATTTCCGCGAACTCCCCGAGCTCGCCCGCCAGAGCGTGGTCGTCGGCGCGGTGACCGCCCTCTATCCGAACCCCTCGATCCTCGATCTCGGCTGCGGCAGCGGCCGCCTCGCCCAACTATTCTCCCCGCATCCGTTTCGCCGCTACCTCGGGGTGGATATTTCGACTGCGGGGTTGAAACTGGCCCGCGAACTCGCCCTCACCCGCTGCGAATTTGTCGAGGGCAATTTCGAAACGTGGCGGCCGCCCGAAAAATTCGACGTCATCATGTTCAGCGAGTGCATCGGCTACGCCAGCGACCCCGGCGCCGTCACCGCCGCCTTCGCCGACCACCTCACCCCCGGCGGCATCGTCGTGATCTCCCATTTTCGCTTCGGCCACTGGCAGGCCCACTGGCGGCGCGTCGGGCGCCGCCTCGAAGTCTTCGACAGCACGACCGTGACCAATCTTCGCGGCCAGACCTGGGACGTGAAACTCCTCCGGCCCCGCCCCTGATGCGCCGCATTCTCATCGTCAGCCCGCATTTTCCGCCGACCAATGCGCCCGATCACCAGCGCGTGCGCATGAGCCTGCCCTTTTACCGGGCCCACGGCTGGGACCCGGTCGTGCTCGCCGTCGACGCGGCGCAGGTCGAAAACGCCTGGGAGCCGCTGCTCGCCGCAACGCTCCCCGCCGACGTTCCCGTCCATCGCGTCACGGCGTGGTCCGCCCGCTGGTCGCGCCGCCTCGGGCTGGGCAACCTCGCGTATCGCGGCTGGTTTTCCCTCCGCAACACGGGCGACCGGCTGCTCGCCGAATCGCCCTTCGACCTCGTCTACTTTTCGACCACGCAATTCGTCGCGACCGCCCTCGGCTCCCGTTGGCTGAAGAAATTCGGCGTCCCCTTTGTGGTCGACCTCCAGGACCCGTGGCGCACCGACTACTATGAGCGCGCCGGCTCCCCTCCTCCGCCCGGCGGCTGGAAATA
>JAPLTR010000079.1 GCA_026398065.1 Verrucomicrobiota bacterium
CGCGGCCACATCATCTCGCACGCCGCCTCCATCGGCTGGCGCCTGGGCCGCAAGGTCCAGTTCGACCCCGTCACCGAGACGTTCGTGAACGACGCCGATGCCAACCGCATGTGCAGCCGCGCCTGGCGCGCCCCCTGGCACGTCTAACCCTCCCCTCCTCCGGGCCCTCCCATGATCGCATTTCGCTCCCTCCTCACCGCCCTGGTCGTTCTCCCCCTGGCCGTCTGCGCCGCCCCCGCGGCCCACCCGGCGTCCACCGCCGCCCTCCGCGTGCTCGCCTCCGGCGCCGACCTGCACGAAAAGGCCCGCGCCTGTCAGGAACTCGGCTCGTTCGGCGGACCCGAAGCCGTGCCCGCGCTCGCGGCGTTGCTCGACCAGGAAAACCTCGCCGACTACGCCCGCAGCGGACTCGAAGGCATCAAGGACCCGGCCGCCGGCAAGGCGCTGCTCGCCGCCCTGCCCAAATTGAACGGCCGCCTCCTCAGCGGCGTCGTCAACTCCCTCGGCGTCCGCCGCGAAGTCGCCGCCGTGCCCGAGCTCAAGGCCCTCGTCTTCGACGCCAAACGCGGCGTGGCCGAGGAGTCGCTCGCCTCCCTGGGCCTCATCGGCAACGGCGCCGCCGCGAAGATCCTCAGGCAGGTGATCGCCGACGGCCCGCCCAACCTCCGCCTCCCGGCCGCGCACGCCGCCTTCGCCGCCGCGACCCAGCTCGCCAAGGACGGCGACCGTGCCACCGCGCGAAAACTCCTGGAGGAAGTCGCCCGCGCCCTCCCGCCCGGCTCCGTGCCCACCGCGGCCAAGAAACTGGCCGCCACCCTGTAGGCTCCGTCCGATCTCTGCTCCCGGCCTCCGCTCCCTGCTGCCCCTTTTTCGGCGTCGGCCCGCCCCCGGGCCACCGCTCTCCGAACTCCGACCGCGTGCATCGCGCGGTCAGGCCCCGGGCTTCGCTCCCGGCGCAGTCGCCTCGGCCTTGGTGTAGAATTTTTTGAAGGCCTGCAGATTGAAGTGGTGCACCGCCAGGCTCAGGTCGGCGAACGTGTTCATCGCCGCGGCATCCGCGCCGCCCGCCGCCATGCGCTCGGACGTACGGTGGAAGCGCTCGCCCACCGCGCGGTGTTCGTCGGTGTCGCCCAGTTCGCGCAGCAGTTCCCGGATCTTGTCCGCGCGGCGCCGCGCCTGCCGGACCAGCCGCAACGCCGCAGCGAAGGTCATCCGGCCGGCCTTGGCCTCCTTGAAGACGCCGCACTCGAACGCGCGGCATTGCCAGGGCCGGTTGTCGTAGAGCCGGCACGAGCGGTCCTCGCACAGGGCCGCGCACGGCTGGGGAAAGCGGGCGACCGGCGCCTTGCCGCGCGAAACCGCCACCGGCAGCCCGAGGGCTTTCAGTTTCCGCGCGTCGTCCGTGCCCTCGAGTTTGACGAGGTCGAACAGCGAGCCGTCGCAGCACAGCCCGCACGCCAGACAGAGTTCTTCGACTGGTTTCAAGGCGCCATCCTCCGGTAACCGGGGGCCCCGTGGCAAGGCCCGCTTCCATCCGCCGCGCCCGTCGGCCGGACCGGGTCCACCCCGGTGCCCTTTCGCCGGCTGTCCTCGTTCGCGACCCCGGCTGCCCCTTCCACCGTCGCCCCACCGCCGTCCGGCTGCTTCCGGTCATCCGCCCATTCCGGTCGTTTTGTTTATCCTGCTATTTATCCCTCTATCTATTCTCTTATTTATCCTCATATTTATTCCACTACAGTTGTATTGCATTGCTCTGCGCGCCGCCGCTAGACGTTGCGGCGAAATCGCCGCCCCCGTTCACCCCACCGCTGCGCCTCCCCCGCCCGCTGTTACAATGTTGTCACGCCCTGCCAAAGTGCTGGCGTGACCCCGCATCGACCGCGAGCCTGCGCACGAATCCGCCACCCCATCGATCAGGAGGTCCCCTATATCCTGCCCCCATCCCCCGCCCTTCTCCCGCCCGTGATCCGGACGCGCCCCCGCGGCGCCCACCCCGGGCCGCCTCCCCGCCGCCGGTCCCCTCTGACCGGGCGCCCCTCGTGGCCCTGAGCCGCTTGCCCTCTTTTCGCCGCAGTTTTTTCCACTCCGGAAAGCCGGCCGCACCCGCGCGCCGCTTCCCGGGACAGCAACCCCCATCGCTATAGTATCGTCTCGTTCCCATGATCACCCACGCCATCGGCCGCTCCAGCCTCCTGTCCAAGCTCGCCCTCCTCGTCTCCACGGCGCTGGCCCTCGGGCTCGCGCCCCTCGCTTCCGCCGCCACCCCGGGGAAGACCGTCAACGCCTCGGCCACCCTCGCCTACAATATCAAGTCGCTGAACCACAATCTCGCCATCCAGAAGTCCTATATCGCCTCCTCCTACGTGTACGTCACGCAGCGCAGCGGCAGCACCGTCTATCTGTCCCGCTGCCTGATCAGCGGCACCAACGCCACCTACCAGGACGAGATGACCCTGACCAACTGCGGCCACGGCCAGACCCTGGACATGTACACCTACAATGGCATCAACTACCTGTACGTGAGCTCGAAGGACGACGGCACGCCTGACGAATACTGGTCGCTGCAGGTCGCACGGCTCGTCTACGCCGCCGGCACCACCGTCGACTACACCAGCCTGCACCGCTTCACCTATATGAACTATGCCAACAAGACCGGCACCAGCCTCGGCACGACCTACCGGGTGGACGCCGGCGGCAACAGCACCCACACCGCTTTCCGCGTGCAGACGACGCCGGACGGCACCAACAGCGTCACCTGGGCCGTCTACGACACCGTCGCGCTCAACCAGCTCCTCGACGCCAACACCCAGGTGCAGATGAACAGCGCCGGCGCCGTCAACGCCTGTCTCTATAGCTTCACCCAGACCGGCACCGGCATCATCCGGCCCAACGGTTCGTTCCAGGGCATGGACCTGCTCGGCTCCACCCAGATCTACACGAGCGGCGGCGCCGAGGGCCAGGTGCCGTCGATCGCCCTGATCACCAACACCGGGGCCTACCAGTCCCTCGTGAAGATCACCAACGTCGGCAACCACGAGATCGAGGGCGTGCAGACCAAGAACGGCAACGTGTACTTCGTCATCGTCACCGACCCCGTGAACAAGCAGAGCACGCAAAAGATCTATTACGTGTCGGACCTGATCTTCTGAGCGCCGTTCGCCGCCGGGGACCGCCGCGACCGCGCGGCGGTCAGCCCGGGGTGACGGGTTTCAATTTCTCCAACGCGACTTCGCCGTGCTGGCTGGTGAAGGTCACCTTCCGTCCGGCGGAGTCCTGGCTCTGCTGCACGCCGGAGATCCGATGATCGCCGGTATCGAAAACCTGGATGCGTCCGTCGCCCGCCTCCAAGGCCAGGCGTTGTTGGTCAGCGAAAAAGGCGTAGCGGGTTTCATTCTGGCCTCCCGCCGAATTGGGCGCGTCGCCCAGGGCTTCCGGCCACCAGCGCGCCGGCGGCGTCATGGGTTTCATCGGCGTCATCGGCGTCATCGGCTTCATCGGCTTCATCGGCCGCATTCCTGACATCGGTTTCATTGGTTCCATCCCAACATCGTCTGCGGAATGCGGCCGACGTTCCCTTCATTCTGCATCTCTGGCGCAGAACCCGGGTTTGTCCCCTTTCGCCTGACGGCCTCCCCCGACCACTCCCGACAGACATCTGCGCCCGCCGACCCTACTCCTGAAATTTGACCTCGCGCGCGGAGCGCTCCCGGCCGGTCGGCTGGGCGAGCGGGCCGTAGAGTTCCGGACGACGGGCGCGGAGCCAGAGGCGGCCGGTGGCCTGCTCCAGCAGACTGCCATCGAGCTCGGCGATCACCATCGCATCGGCCGCGGCGGAGGTCTCCGCGAGGATCCGCCCATAGGGATCGAGGATCATCGCGTTGCCCGTGCGGATCTCGTCGTCGTCCACGCCCACGCCGTTGCTGAAGATCAGGAACAGGCCGTTGTCGTGGGCGCGGCTCGGGAGCCAGCGCATGAGCCAGCCGCGGCCCTTGTCGCCCAAAAACTCCCGCTGGATCGCCGCGGGATCGGCGTGGCGCTGGTCCCAGACGTGGCGCTCGATCAGGCCCATGAGGTGCGGGTTGCGGCTGCGGACGGCGCCGGTCTGGTGCGGGGCGATCAGGATGTCCGCCCCGCGGAGCGCCGTCATCCGGACGTTCTCGATCAGATTGCAGTCGTAACAGATCAGGACGCCGGCCCGAAATCCGCCGGGCAGGTCAAACACCGTCAGCTCGCTCCCGCTCCGCATGGCGTCGTGTTCGAACGCGTGCAGCTTGCGATGGCAGTGGACCGTGCCGTCGGGCAGCGCGACCACATAGCTGTTGTAGAACTCCCCGCGCTCCCCCGCCTCGAACCACCCCGCGCCCACCGTGACGTCGTGCCGCCGCGCGAGGGCGATGAGCCGCTGCGTGCTGGGGCCCGCGGGAATCGGCTCCGAGAGCGCGGCGAGCTGGGGCACCGTGAGATTGCGCACAAACCAGTAGCCGCTGATGCAGCATTCGGGAAACACTACGAGGCGCACGCCCTGCGCCGCCGCCTCGGCGGTGAAGGCCTCGACCTTGCAAAAGTTCGCCTCCTTGTCGGCGGGCAGGCTTTCGAACTGGACGGACGCGACGCGGAGCGGGCGGGAGGACGGTGGCATGGCGGAGGGTGACAACGGACAAGAGAGCATGGCGCTCACCTCACCTGGTCGAGATCGATCTTGCCGCTCTCCCCTGGCCCGCCGTCGCATGTTTGGTCTGACGATCGGGGGTTTCGAAATGAACCGGCCCCGCGCCACGGACGCCGCTGAAGCATCGCACGACCGCCGCCCGGCCGCACCTCCGTCCGGGTGCCGCCCGGCAGCTTCTTTCACTGTCAAAGAACGGGAAGAAAAGGTACCCGCGCTCGTCCTCCTGCCTGCCGATAAGGGAAGGTCGGTGTGGTAGGGACGGCTCTCCGGTGGTTGCGCACACATCGCTGACACTTTTTGGTCACACATCGCTGACACTATGGTTGAGACGTTCGGGCAATTTCAATGAATGGGGAGGGTTAAGGGAGGGGGCG
>JAPLTR010000049.1 GCA_026398065.1 Verrucomicrobiota bacterium
GATCGCCGCGGCCAAGCCGCTCTACGTCTCCCGCGACCCGGTCCCCGAGGCCGACCTCGCCAAGGCGCGGGAGATCGCCTCCGCGTCCGTCGCCGGCACGCCGCCGGCCGTCGTGCAGAAGATCGTCTATGGCAAGCTGGAGAACTTCTACTCCACGGTGTGCCTCCTCGACCAGCCCTTCGTCAAGCAGCCCGAGAAGGCGATCAAGGACCTGCTCAAGGAGCAGGTCTCCCACATCCGCGAAAACATCCAGATCCGCCGCTTCACGCGCTACCAGCTCGGCGCGTAAGGTCAGCATGGATCCATGAATCACGGGGCGCCTCACTCTCAGGGTGGGGCGCCCTTTTGCTTTGGCCCGGTGCAACCGGCCGCTGAAAATTTTGCCCCGGATCGTCCGGCGGGCGCGAATGGGCCGTCCGGGCTGAGGCGGAGCAGGGGGCCGGGCTGATTTTTCCGCCGCCGTGCAATCCGTGGTCGAAAAACTCCGCCGGCCGGCCAAGCTGCGCTTCAACCGATGAAAGTCACACGCGTCCAGATCGTCGCCCGGGGGCTCACCAACCGCTGCACCAACTGCGGCGCACGCACGCTCTTCGTGCCGGGCTCCGCCTTCAAGGTGAACAAGGAGTGCTCGGCGTGCGGCTTCGTGATCGAGCGCGCCAACGACGAGGGCTTCTTCCTCGGCTCGATGTCGCTCAACTTCGGGATGACCATCACGCTCTACCTCGTGCCCGTGGCGCTGGCGGCCTTCTACGGGAAGATCGGGGAGACGACCGCGATCGTCCTCGCGGGCGTCGGTGCGATCGGGTTTCCCATTCTGTTCTACCGCTCGTCCCGCAGCTGGTGGCTGATGAACTACTACATCCTCTTCCCGCACCATCTCCCCGCCAACGGCGGCAAGGGCCGGGCCGGGGAAGATGACAACGTGTGACCCCCGGCCGCGGCCGGGGAAAAAATGGCGGAGAGGATAGGATTTGAACCTACGGTACCCTTGCGGGTACTCCTGATTTCGAGTCAGGTGCGATAGACCACTCTGCCACCTCTCCGGGTGAGGGACGGCTAGAAGTAGAGTTTGGGCTGGAAAACGGAAGCCGAAAGTTTGGGTGATTTTGGGCCGGCCACCGCGCGGCGGAGACGGGCTCCGCCGGAGCGATTCGATTGAACCACGGATGACCTCGGATCGGCCCGGATCTGGGAGCGGAGCGATCATGGGGGAGCGATGGGACCGGCGTCACCTTGCGGTGCCTGGTCGCTTTTCCCGGCGTGGCCGGGGTTGCCTTCCCTCTCCGGGATGGTCGGGGGCCCGCCGTGGTTCCCTTCGGAATGAATCCGGCTCAGTTGGCCCGTCCGCCCGCGCCCCACCGCTTGTAGAAGATCGCGTTGGCCGCCAGCCGGCCGTCGGGGTCCATCGCATAGTCCGGGATGCCGCCGGCGAGGGTGTAGCCCAGCCGGGTGTAGAATTCCGTCGCGCCGCCCGGGCCGGTGCTGGTATCCAGAAACAAAAGACGGAGCGAGCGCGCCCGCGCGGCCTCCTCGATCCGGGCCATGATCCGGGTGGCGAGCCCGCGGTGACGGTGCGCCGGCCGCACGAGGAGCTTCTGCACCTCGGCGCGGTGACGCCCGTTGGCGCGCTGCTCGAAGGCGAGCTGCCCGCTGCCCACGATGCGACCGGTGCCGCTCTCGCGCGCCACCAGCAGGAGCCTCGTGCCCTGGGCGTGTTCGTCGACCACCTTGGTGACGTAGGCCTCCGCCTCGGCCCGCGGCAGCGGCGCCAGAAATCCGACCGAGGCCCCGCCGTGGACACATTCGGTCAGGAGCTCGACCAGCATGGCCAGGTCGGCGGGCGGGGCGGGCACGGGGAGCGGTTCGATGGTCTCGGGGGGCATGGCGGGGAGACTGCCAGACCCGCGCGGCCCACCTCAATCCCGTCGTCGACGGGGAAGAAGAGGTTGTTTCCCTGGGTTTCATTCGGATCGCGTCACGCCATTCGCGGGCAACCGGTGGCCGGAGGTACCTTGATCCACCTTGATCTGGTCGGATTTACTTGGATTTGGTTGGATTCGATGGGGGCTGGTCGGGCGGCGGCTGGAGGTGGACGGCGATCTCCGAGCGCCGTGGGTTGGGTCTTCCCGTCGGTCGGGCTTTACGCCCGACACGGTTCGACCGGAAAAACCTGTCGGGGATAAACCCCGACCTACGTTCCACAGACACGGCGCCAAAGCGATCGCCGGCCACCGCGATCCCGTTGGCCGGAAAGAGAAGGCTGTTTCCCTAGGTTTCATTCGGATCGCCTCGCGCCACTTACTGGCAACCGGTGGCCGGAGGTACCTTGATCCACCTTGATCTGGTCGGATTTACTTGGATTTGGTTGGAATTGGTCCGCCTCACGAGGGTTGAGGCAGTGGATTTTACCGGTGAAAACGGAGGGCACGGAGTCCCCGTCCCGGTGCCGTGCGCGGATGTGCGACCGTCGCTGGTTTTCGTGTCTTTCGTGTGTTTCGTGGTTCAGCGCAGCCTTGGTCTGGTCGGATGAGCCTTGATCCACCTTGATCTGGTTGGATTTACTTGGATTTTGTGCGATCCGGTCGGATTTGCCCGGGAGCGCGGGCCGCTGGCCCGCCC
>JAPLTR010000761.1 GCA_026398065.1 Verrucomicrobiota bacterium
CCTCAACGCCGCCATTGGTGGCACGTGCTCCTCCGCCAAATGAGTGATCCGGACGACCGCGATGCAGCTGCCGCTCTCGCCGCCAGCGCCGGCACTCACCAACTCATCCTGCCCAAAATCGCATGATCCCGGCTGAGTGCCAGATCGGAGGACCCTCCGCCAGCCGCCACGAAAGCAGTGGCGGTCTGGTCGGGCGCGAGGTGGCAATATCTGCGCGCTACCGTTTCGTCCACAGCCGCAGCGAAGCGAGGAGGAAATCCTCGAGTGCGGCGGACTCGTTGAGATTCAGGCGGAGGAGGCCGGCGTTGTGCTCGAGTTTTTGCACGGCGCCGATGACGGCGCGGCGGGCGTGTTCGTCACCGGCGGCGAGGCGAGGCAGCGCGTAAGTACGGGTCGCCTGTTCGATCTCCGCAAACAGGCGCGCGCGGAGGCCGTTGGCGATGCCGGTTTCGATGGCGACCTGCTCGTCGTCCGCGAGATCGGGTGGGAGCTTCTCCTTCTGCTGCTTCCACACCTCGTTCGTTGCGAATTCAAGCACGGCTCCGAAGCGGGCCACCAAGCCGTAGGCGGTGAAGACGTGATCGGCGACCGCGCGTTTGTCGGACACGCCGGCAGAAAGCCGGCCGAGCCACCCGCGGTAGTCCTCGAGCCATGGGGTCCAGCCGTCGGCGGCCAAGGGAATGCCCAGCGAGGGAAAGCGAAACTGGAGCACGCGGCTGCGGATGGTCGGCAGCAGCGCGTAGGGGCGGGTGGTGAGCAGGAGAAGCGTCGTGTTGGCGGGAGGCTCCTCGAGGGTCTTTAAGAAGACGTTGGACGCAGCCGTGTTCATGCGGTCCACCTCGTGCAAGATGGCCACCTTGCGGGGGGCAACGGCGGGCGAGACCTGGACCTTGGCGATGAGGTCGCGCGTGGCGTCAGCGGAGATCTGCCGCATTTTTCCCGCGGGACGCAGCGCGAAACAGTCGGGGTGCTGGTCGGGCGGGAAATGGGCCGAAGCACCCTTGGCATTGAGCAGGCGGTCGGCGATTGCCAGGGCGATGGCGACGAGGACGTCAGGGTCGTCGCCATGGAGCAGGAGGCTGTGCGAGAGGCGCTCGCGGGCGATGGCCTGCTCGATGACCGCTACGGCGGGCGTGCCGGCAAGGGCAGGGGGCCAGGGCATGGCGGCAGTCATGGGCTAAAGGAGACGAAACGAAGGTCGGCGACGCCGGAACCGCCGAAGGGTGCTTACTGCAAGCGCGCCTGCACTTCAGTCCAAATTTTCTTCTGGATGGCGTCGGCGGTCTTGGTGCCGTCGACGACGATGAAGCGTTCAGGCATGCTCTTGGCGAGGACGAGGTAGCCCTCGCGGACCTTCGTGTAGAAATCGACGTTCTCCCGTTCCATGCGGTCCGGCAGGTCGGAGGCGCGCTGCTTGAGGCGGGCGAGGCTGACCTCGGTCGGCACGTCGATGACGATGGTGAGGTCAGGCATGACGTTGCCGACGGCGAAGTGGTTGATCTGCGCGACCGGATCGGCGGCGAGGTTGCGAGCGATGCCCTGATAGACCGTCGAGGAGTCGAGAAACCGGTCGCTGAGCACGATGGCCCCGCGCATCATCGCGGGGGCGATCACCTCGCGAACGAGTTGCGCGCGGGCGGCGGTGAAGAGCAGCAGTTCGGTCTCCGCGCACATTTCGTCGCCCTTGGAATTGTGGACAATGATGTTGCGGATCTGCTCGCCGATCTCGGTGC
This sequence comes from Verrucomicrobiota bacterium, assembly GCA_026398065.1. Lineage (GTDB taxonomy): Bacteria > Verrucomicrobiota > Verrucomicrobiia > Opitutales > Opitutaceae > GAS368. Next base: position 1,734 of record JAPLTR010000761.1, read on the forward strand.
CGCCGGGTTCACGGGTGGTGAGCACCTCACGGTCCGTTTTCTGGAAATGCGCGGCAAGCAGCGCGATTTGCGTCGATTTGCCGGAGCCTTCGGAGCCCTCGAACGAGATCAGACGCCCAGCGGATTTTGGTTTCAGAGGCATGGCGCGAGCGTGGCGGGTTCAGCGCCAGTTGGCGAGGAACGTTTCAAGGTCAGTCAGGGAAGGGCTTTGCGCGGTGCGGACGTAGTGGCCGCTGGTGCAGACGCCGACGGCGAGGCACGCCTCGGGAGAGAGCCCAAGCAGCTGGCCGGTGCTGAAACCGGCGTTGAAGTGGTCGCCGGCTCCCGTGGTGATCAGGGGCTTGGTCGTGTAGGGTCCGGGGACGCACCAGGTGCCGTCGACGGTCGCGCAGGCGGCGCACTCACGGGGATGCACGACCACCGTCGTGAGGGCGAGCTTCGCGCGGATATCGGCGGCCATCTTCCGCAGACTGGCCTCATCCTCGCCCACGGCGGCAAAGCCAAGCGCGGCGTAGACCTGCTGGGCTTCCTTGAGGTTGAGGCCGAGGGTGACGCGACCGAATTTGGTGAACTTCGCCATCGCGTTGAGCGCGGCGCGGAGATCCTCGACCGAACGTTTCTCGGGATCGCAGAGATCGAAGAAGTAGATGCAGTCGTGCGCCGGCAGCTTGGGCAGTACCTTGTCGACCAATTCCACGAGGATGGCCGTCATGTTCGGCACCATCGTCCAGTTGATCAACGAGACCAGATCGCTCTTGGCGAGCTCGGCGTGGAAGGCTTTTTCCCCCATCACCGCACAGATGCGCTCGTAGGTGATTTCATCGAGGCTCTTCATCTGGCCAAGCATCAGCTTGCCGTCGTTGAACTCGACAGCCGTGGTGTGGGCGGCATCGCAGATGGAGAAGGCGTTGGCCTTCGAGGCGAGGCCGGCGAAGACGGGGTGCACTGCGGGCTGGCCGAGCGCGCCGATGTAGGTGACCTTCGCGCCGGTGGCGAGGAGGGCGTTCGCCATGATCGGGCCGTTGCCACCCAGCTTATCCATGCGCGGGAAAAACTCGATGTTCGTGCTCTTGCCGGCCGCCCCCTGGATGCGCTGGGCAAACTCGGTGATGGTGTCGATCGGCGTGAAGTTCTCGCCCTGACCGCGGCGAAGGCCGACGGGGGTTACGATGGTGTCCACGAAGCCGTCGAAACCGACGAGGGCGGACTTGGCGCCGAGGCGGGCGCGGTTGGCTTGGAGTTCTTGGAGGGCGCGTTGGCGAAACATAGGAAAGAGGGAATAGAAGAAAATCGGGCGCGGGCGGCGGCAAACAGATTCGTGCGGGCGAAATTCTTTCGCGCCGGGCCGCCCGTGAATAACTCAAGGGGAATTTCCGTTGAACGCACCGTTCAAACCGGCCAACTCTTCACGCACTCACATCCTCATGCTCGCGTCGCTCTCCCTGTCCCCCTTCCTTGCGTCGGCCAACATCCTCGAAATCTTCGAGCGCTGCGGGCTGGTCGACAAGATCATCGTGATCGGCCTCGCGCTCTTCAGTCTGGTAGCATGGACCATCATGTTCGGGAAGTACTTCGAGTTGAAGCGGCTCCGGCTGTTGAATCACAGCTTCGACGCACACCTGCGCGACCAGAAGACGCTTTTGGACTTGCCGGAGTCGTTTCGCAACAAACGCGCGATCCCGTATGCCGATCTGCTGGCCGATGCCATCGAGAGCTACTGGCGGGCGGCGGCGATCGCCAAGGAGCAGGGAATCGAAAACTCCCGTGCTCGTCTTGAGCACGCGGAAAACGCCATCCAGCGGGCCATCGCCCGCCAGACGCTGCGCTACGAGTCCAGCATGATCTTTCTGGCCTCCATCGTCTCGGGAGCGCCGTTTATCGGGCTGCTCGGCACGGTGTGGGGCGTCATGGAGGCGTTTAGCGCGGTCGCTACGCAGCAGAGCGCAGGTATCCAGCAACTAGCCCCCGGCGTCTCCGGCGCCATGCTCGCGACCATCGCGGGTCTCGTGGTCGCAATCCCCTCGGTGTTCGGCTACAATCTACTGCTGGGCAACACCCGCGAGATGATCACCGAGATCGAAAACTACGCCAGTTCGCTGGCCGACCGTCTCGAACTGGAATCGAAGTAAGCGGAGCACCACGCCATGGCCCGAAATTTCCGTCGCAAGCACTCCTCGCACCCCATCGCGGATCTCAACGGACGGCACTTTTACGCTAGGTGGCAGACCGGTGACGGTGGCGCAGCTTTCGCGCGAACTGGCCGTGTTTTCGAAGCAGCCCAAACCTCCCGTTTTCCGCATCAAGGGAGACGCCAAGGCCGTGCTGCAGCACCTCGTGACAGTACTGGACGAGTTGAAGAAGAACGGGCTTTCGCGTATCATGATCGACACCCAAGTCCCGGGTTGAGGCTTTCTCTCGTCCGATGAGCGATCGCACCCCTACCGCGTTTATGACCTCGCTGGCCCTGCACGGGCTGGTGGTCGGGGTGATGTTCCTTGTCGCCTACTCGTCGAGCTTCGACACCAAGGTTCAAACCAAGCCGTTTGAACTGGTCATGGGTGAAGGGGACAATTTTGCAGCGACCGAAGCGGCTGCGCTCGGCACTCCCGGAGGCATCAAACTGAACGTCCCTCCGCTGCCCGCGCCCGAACCACCCAAGCCCGAGGTGGCAAAAGTGGAGCCGACCCCATCGCCACCCGAGCCCGCTCCGGTGGTTCCGCCCACGCCCGAGCCCAAACCCGTGCCGGTGAAAGAGACACCAAAACCCGCGAGCCCCACGAAATCCGGCAACACCAAGACCAAATCGATCGCGGACGAGATGCGTTGGAAAACCATCGTGGAGGAGTCCAAGGCCAAACAGCAAATCGCCAAACAGCGCGCTGCGGAAAAGAAACGTCTGGAGCAGGAACGCCAGGAAGAAGCCAGACGGCAGGCGGCGGCCGCCAAGGCTCCGCGGGTGGATGCCGAGGGCATCGCCAAAGGTGTGCTGGGCGGATCCACGTCGAATACGAAGGGCGGCGCTGGAGGCACCGCGCTCACGCGACCCGACGGGCCGGCACTCGAGGCGTATTTCGGGATGCTGCGCGAGCGGCTGCTGCGGGCATTGGACAAACCGCCAGGTCTGAGTGACACGTTGGTGGCGGTGGCGGAATTTCGCATCGGAGCCGACGGCTCGATCAGTGGGGTGAGAATCATAAGTTCCTCTGGCAGTCCGGAGTTCGACCGCGCGGTGATCGAGGCGTATTCGCGGGTGTCGATGCCGCCGCGGCCGGACAAGAAGGGTTCGGTGGAATCCCTGACGTTCCGGACGAAAGATTTGGCGGGTGGTTGAAAAAGTCCTTGCATTCGCGCGCGGAACTTTGATTTTCCTCAACTCCCGTTCGCGGGAATGGGCTCTTAGCTCAGTTGGTAGAGCGCCTCAATGGCATTGAGGAGGTCAGGAGTTCGAGCCTCCTAGGGTCCACCATTTTGAAGGCCGCCTTTAAACAAGGCGGCCTTCAGCTTTTCTGGATATCAAGACGCGAGCACCGGCGGCTCCCCATCCGGCGGTGGAGGTGGAATCGGCGCATGGAGGCGCGCGAGCGACACCCGCCAGTGGGCATCGTCCCGCTCACGGCGTTTCACCACACGGTATTCGATCTCCCCGGCGATGAAGATGAACGAAAACAGCACGGCGACCATGGGAAACGGCGACTCGCTCAAATGGAGCCAGCGGGCCAGGCGGGCCACGAGGTGGATCGGCGAGTCGGCCAGATGCCACCATCGGCCGGTCAACGCCCCGATCACGGCGAGGGCGGCGATGACCTTCCCGATGGTCGCGGCCCAGAAGGTTGCGCGCAAATAGGGCAGCCGGGTTGCGAACAGCGCCCGAAGAATCCGGCCGCCGTCCATGGGAAAGGCCGGGAGGAGATTGAAGCACCCCATCACGAGATTCAGTTGGAGCACGAGGTCGGCGACTTCCAAGACCCGGTTGGCTTCAATCGTCGCTGGTGTCGCGCCCAACAGCGGAACCCACAGCATTCCTGCGATCACGAAGTTGACCGCCGGCCCCGCGACCGTGATGAGAAACTCACGGATGGGTTGGCGGGGGATGTCCTCGAATTCCGCCATTCCACCGATGGGCATCAGCAGGATGCGCCGGACGCCGATGCCGAAGTGCATGGCCGTGAACGAATGGCCGAGTTCGTGGAGGACTACGCAGGTAAAAAAGGCGAGGAGGACGACGACGCTCCAAAACATCCCCGCCCACTGTCCCTCCACCCAACCCTCATAAGCGGCATAGGCGACCAGCAGCAAAAAAGTGAAGTGCAACTGGAGCCGGATGCCCCGGATGCGGAAAAGGTTCATTGACCAGCCAAGCATGGCGTCTAACAAAGGCGGGCCAGCGGAAATCGCCAGCGCCTTCGTACTGGGGCCGCGAACTGTCGTTGGCTCCGCTTCACCTCCATGTCTGATCTCGCTGCCAAACCGCCCACCATCCTCGTCATCGATGATGACAATGAACTCCGCTACTCGCTCACGCGGGTGCTGTCTTCGCGGAAATATCAGGTGATCGAGGCGTCGAGTGGCGAGCAGGGCATTGCCATGGTCAAAAAAGGGCCGGCGCCTGACCTCGTGTTTCTCGACGTGCGCATGGGCGGGATGGGTGGCATCGAGGCGCTCCAGCACATCCGCTCGGCCAACCCGAAGCAGCTGGTCGTGCTGATGACCGCGTTTGGCACTGCGCAAACCGCGATCGAGGCGATGAAATACGGGGCGTTCGACTACGTGATGAAGCCCTTCGATCCGGCGAAAGTCCTGACGCTGGCCGAGAACGCCCTCAAGACCCACGCCGACATGCGTGCCGTGGGTGACTACAAGCCGACCATCAACGCCGATGACTACCGTGAAGGCATCGTGGGCAGTTCGCCGGTGATGCAGGATGTGTTCAAGGTGATTGGCCAGGTGACCGCCAGCGACGTGACCGTGATGATCACCGGCGAGAGCGGCACGGGCAAGGAACTCGTGGCGCGCTCCATCTGGAAACACAGCCATCGCGCGGCGAAACCCTTCATCGCGGTCAATTGCGCGGCCATCCCGGACAATCTGATCGAGAGCGAACTCTTCGGTCACGAGAAAGGCTCCTTCACCGGCGCGACGGTGCAACGGTTGGGAAAGTTCGAGCTGTGCGACAAGGGCACGATCTTCCTCGACGAAATCGGAGATATGGCGCTTTCGACGCAGACGAAGATCCTGCGCGTCCTCCAGCAGGGCGAGATCCAGCGCGTCGGCGGCACCGAGACGATCCGCGTCGATGTGCGCATCATCGCCGCGACCAACAAGGATCTCGAGGAAATGGTGAAGGCGAAGACCTTTCGCGAGGACCTCTATTACCGGCTGAACGT